>JBILYJ010000070.1:0-15775 GCA_044377795.1 Reyranella sp.
TTGCCTGTTGCCCATCCTTCGAGACGCGCCCGGAGTTTACCCCGAGGTATTCGAGGGGCGGCGCTCCTCAGGATGAGGTAAGTGCTTGAATCGATTCAATTCATTTCCGGCCAGCCTCTCAGGATGAGGTGGTGTATTGCAGCGACAGGGCAGGCACGAACGGGTAGTAGGCCCATAAATAGGGATACTCCATCAACCCTGTTTAAGGGCGCTCTTGACGCGCTCCTGCATAGGTTTATTCCCCCGGACACTTCGACCTTATGATGCGCGCCTCAACGAGCAAGCCGACATGACCGACAACCGAGTCTATCTCTTCGACACCACCCTGCGGGACGGGGCCCAGACGCAAGGCGTCGATTTCACCGTGGCCGACAAGGCCGCGATCGCGCGCGAGCTCGACCGTTTGGGCATCGACTATATCGAGGGCGGCTGGCCGGGCGCCAATCCGACCGACGACCGGTTCTTCGCCGATCCGCCCGAGTTCCAGAACGCCAAGTTCGTGGCCTTCGGCATGACCCGCCGCGCCGGGCGCAGCGCCGCCAACGATCCGGGCCTCGCTGCGATCCTGCAGACCAAGGCGCGCAACGTCTGCATGGTCGGCAAGACCTGGGACTTCCATGTCGACGTGGCCCTCGAGGTCGACCGGACCGAATATCTCGAAATGATCTCCGACTCGCTCGCCTATGCGAAGACGCGCATGGAGGAGACGATGTTCGATGCCGAGCATTTCTTCGACGGCTACAAGGCCAATCCCGACTATGCCATGGCCTGCCTCGCTGCCGCCGAAAAGGCGGGCGCACGCTGGCTGGTGCTCTGCGACACCAACGGTGGGACCCTGCCGCACGAGATCGAGCGCATCGTGGGCGAGGTCGTGAAGAAGATCCCGGGCGACCGGCTGGGCATCCACACGCACAACGACACCGAGAATGCCGTCGCCAACTCGCTGGCCGCGGTGCGCGCCGGCGTGCGTCAGGTCCAGGGCACGATCAACGGGCTGGGCGAGCGCTGCGGCAACGCCAACATGATCGCGCTGATCCCCAATCTCGTGCTGAAGATGGGCTTCGACACCGGGCTGAAGGACGGGGCGCTGCAGCGGCTCACGCACCTGTCGCGCCTGCTCGACGACCGGCTGAACATGCCGACCAACCGCAGCGCGGCCTATGTCGGCACCCGCGCCTTCGCTCACAAAGGCGGCCTGCACGTCTCGGCGGTTGAGAAGGACCCCAGGACCTACGAGCATGTCGACCCGGAAGTCGTCGGCAACCAGCGCATCATCGTGGTCAGCGACCAGGCCGGCCGGTCCAACATCATGGCGCGCTTCCGCCAGATCGGCCTCGAGGTCGATCCCAAGCATCCCGGCGTCGCGCGTCTGCTCGAGATCGTGAAGGACCGCGAGTCCGAGGGCTACGCCTATGACGGCGCGGACGCGAGCTTCGAGCTGCTGGCGCGGCACGAGTTGCAGACCGTGCCCGACTACTTCGCCCTGCAGAGCTTCCGCGTGCTGGCCGAGCGGCGGGTCAATGCGCGCGGCCAGACGGTGGCGCTGTCGGAGGCGACGGTGAAGCTCGACATCGCCGGCCGACGCGCGATGGAAGTGGGCGAGGGCAATGGCCCCGTGAACGCGCTCGATGCTGCGTTGCGAAAGGCGCTCGTGCCGCTCTATCCCGAACTGGAAGACATGCGGCTGGTCGACTTCAAGGTCCGCATCCTTGATTCCGCAGGCGGCACGGCGGCGACGACGCGCGTCATGATCGAGAGTGCGGATGCGAAGGGACGGCGCTGGAGCACCATCGGCGTGTCGCCCAACATCGTCGACGCCTCCTACAACGCGCTCTACGACGCCATCACCTACAAGCTCTTCCGCGATGGCGCCCGGCCGGCGCAGCCGGCGTAGCAGCACGGCCGGCGCAGCCGGCGTAGCAGCACGGCCGGCGCAGCCGGCGTAGCAGCACGGCCGGCGCAGCCGGCGTAGCAGCCATGCCGCACCTGCCGGTTGACCTCGGGTAGAGCGGGGCAGACCATATAAGCGTGCGAGACGGAGAGCATCTGGACACCCAGACACCGCCCATCGCGGCGGCTGCCCTGCGCCGTCCGCGATTCGGCGCACGTACGCTCGCGCGCGCCTTCATGTGGGCACTGCCCGCGATCGTGCTGGCCGCCACGCTGCTGATCTGGCTGTCGTCGGGCGGCACGGTCACCACCGACAACGCCTATGTGAAGGGCGACCGCGCCCAGATCGCGACCCAGCTTTCCGGACTCGTCGTCGAGGTGCCGGTGCAGGAGAACGAGAGGGTCTCGCGCGGCCAGCTCCTGTTCCGGCTCGACGACCAGTCCTATCGCCACGCGCTGACCCGCATCGAGGCCGAGACCGAGACCGTGCGCGCCGAAATCCGCGGCCTGCGGGCGCAGTGGCGGACCAAGCGCGAGGAAATCAAGGCGGCGCTCAGCCAGCAGACCTTCGCCCAGGCCGAATTCGACCGGCAATCGGAGCTCGCGGAGAAGAAGGTCGCCTCCACCGCCAAGCTCGAGGAGGCCCGCATGGGCCTCGAGATCGCACGCCAGCGCATCTCGGCGGCCCAGGAGGATCTGCAGAGGATCGAGGCGGCACTGGCGGGCGATCCCAAGATCCGCGCCGACGACCACCCGCGCGTGCGCCAGATGATGGCGATGCGGGATGAGGCGCTGCTGCAGCTCCGCCGCACCACGATCGAATCGCCGATCGACGGTATCGTCAGCAAGCGGCCGGTGCCGGGCAGCTATGCCACCGCCGGCGTGCCGGTCATGGTGGTGGTGGCCGATACCGATCTGTGGATCGAGGCCAACTTCAAGGAGACCGAGCTCACGCGCGTGCGGGCGGGCCAGAAGGTGCTGATCCATGTCGACACCTATCCGGAGTCCGAATGCTGGGGCACGGTGGCGAGTATCTCGCAGTCGACCGGCGCGGAGTTCGCCGTGCTGCCGCCGCAGAACGCCACCGGCAACTGGGTGAAGGTGGTCCAGCGCATTCCCGTCCGTCTCTCGGTCGCCTGCCGCGAAGGAGATCCGCCGCTCAGGGTCGGCATGAGCACGACCGTCGCGGTCGAGACCGGCCACACGCGCTCGCTCGCCGGCCTGTGGGCGGGATGGGCCAAGTCGCTCGGCCTGTCCGGCGCCGCGGTATCGCCGAAGCCCTAGTCGATGGCACCGGCCGTCGACCCGGCGGTCCTGCGCCGCCGCCGCCTGATCACCTTCACGGTGATGGCCGCCACCATCATGCATGCGCTCGACGGCACCATCGCCAACGTGGCGCTGCCGTCGATCCAGGGCTCTCTTTCGGCGACGCAGGAGCAGGTCTCCTGGGTCGTCACCTCCTATATCGTGGCCTCCGCCATCCTGACGCCGCTGGCCGGCTTCTGCGCCATGCGCTTCGGGCTGCGCCGGACCCTGGCGACCTGCGTGATCGGCTTCACCATCGTGTCGATGATGTGCGGTGCCGCCCAGACGCTCGACCAGCTCGTCCTGTTCCGCGCCCTGCAGGGCGGGTTCGGCGCGGCCCTGGTGCCCGTTTCGCAGGCCATCATGATGGACACCTATCCGCGCGAGGAGCAGGGCAAGGCGATGGCCATGTGGGGCGTCGGCACGATGCTCGGCCCCATCGCCGGACCCTCGCTGGGCGGCTGGCTGACCGACGAATTCTCGTGGCGCTGGGTGTTTTACGTCAACCTGCCGGTCGGCATCCTGTGCGCGGTCGGCATCCTCGCCCTCGTGCGCGACAACGTGCATGGCGCACCGCGGCGCTTCGACCTGCTTGGCTTCACTCTTCTCGCGGTCGCCATCGGCTCGTTCCAGCTCATGCTCGACCGCGGCCACATGCTCGACTGGTTCGACTCGGTCGAGATCATCGGCGAGACGCTGATAGCTGCCGTAGCCTTCGCCATGTTCTTGATCCACATGATGACGGACCGCCAGCCGTTCCTGTCGCGCGAGCTGTTCCGCGATCGCAACCTCACGGTCGGGCTCTGCTTCACCGCCCTGGCCGGACTCCTGCTGATCGTGACGGCGACCCTGATGCCGCCCTTCCTGCAGCAGCTCATGGGCTATCCCGTGTTCACGACCGGCGTCGTGCTGGCGCCGCGCGGCGCCGGGATGATGGTGTCGATGATGATGGTGTCGCGCCTGATCGGCCGCGTCGATGCCCGCCTGCTGATCGGCATCGGCTTCGCGCTGGCGGCGCTCTCGCTCTACGACATGACGCTGTTCAATCTCAATGTGAGCGAGTCGCGCATCATCTGGAATGGCATCCTGCTGGGCTTCGGTCTCGGGCTCGTCTTCCCGCCGCTCACCGTCCTCACCTTTGCCACGTTGCCGCAGCGCCTGAGGACCGAGGGGGCCGCGGTGAACGCGCTGCTGCGCAACCTGGGCGCCAGCATCGGCATCGCCGTGCTGGTCTCGATGCTGGCCAGCAACACCCAGCAGAACCGCGCCGACATGGTCGAGAAGTTCACGCCCTATCATCCCGGCTGGCCGATGAACCCGACCGGGGTCAGTCTCGACCCCACGCAGCTCGCGATCTGGGACGGCGAAATCACCCGCCAGGCCGCGCTGATCGGCTACCTCAACGACTTCCGCATCATGATGATCTGCTCGCTGGTGCTGATTCCGCTCCTCTTCTTCATGCGTCGCCCGCCCCTTATCGCCGGCCGCTGACCACGCTATTAGGACGGCATGGGACGCGCATCGAAGGGCCGCGACGTCGCCGCCGTCACGCCGGCGGTGATCCTCGTGCGCCCGCAACTCGGAGAGAATATCGGCATGGCCGCGCGCGCCATGCTGAATTGCGGCCTGTCGACGCTCAGGCTTGTGGCGCCGCGCGACGGCTGGCCCAACGAGCGGGCGCAGCGGGCCGCCTCGGGCGCCGACATCGTGCTGGAGAAGGCCGAGGTCTTCGACAGCGTGGGCGAGGCGGTCGCCGACCTCGAACGGGTGGTCGCCACGACGGCGCGCAACCGCGAGCTGGTGCAGCGCATCGTGACGCCGCGCCAGGCGGCGACCGAAATGCACGGCTGGATCGGGCGGGGTGAAGGCGTCGGCATCCTGTTCGGACCCGAGCGGACCGGTCTCGAGAACGACGACATGGTCCATGCCGACACCGCGCTCTCGATTCCGCTCAATCCACAATTCTCGTCGCTCAACATGGCGCAGGCGGTGCTGCTGGTGGCCTATGAATGGACGGCCGCCGGGGATACGACGCCGCCCGTGCGGCTTTCCGACCATGCGGCACGGCCGGCGACCAAGGAGGAGCTGCAGAGCCTCTTCGACCATCTCGAGCGCGCGCTCGACCAGTCGGGCTTCCTGCGGAACAAGGAGATGCGGCCCTCCATGGTGCTCAATCTCAGGGCGCTGCTGCAGCGTGCCGAGATGACCGAGCAGGAGGCCCGCACCTTCCACGGCGTCATCAAGTTCCTGTCCAAGAAACAGCACGAGGAATAGCCATGTCCACCACCGCCAAGATCACCTGGGTCGACGGCGCGCTGCTGGTCGCCGAAGGCGGCAGCGGCCACACGATCACGATGGATGGCGCCTCCGACATCGGCGGCCGCAACCTCGCGTCCCGGCCGATGGAGGTCCTGCTGATGGGGATGGGCGGCTGCACCGCCATCGACGTGGTCTCGATGCTGAAGAAGCAGCGCCAGGACATCGAAGGCGTCGAGGTCTCGCTGCTTGCCGAGCGGGCCGAGGACCATCCCAAGGTCTATACCTCGGTGAAGCTGGTCTACACGGTGCGCGGCCGGAAACTGAACAAGGCGCTGGTCGAACGGGCGGTCAGCCTGTCCGATGAAAAGTACTGTTCGGCCACCGCGATGGTGAAGAAATCCGCCTCCGTGACCCACGAGATCGTGCTGGTCGAGATCTAAGTCATTGATCTTGAAGGATTAACGCCTGCTTGACTGGCCCGAAACGGCCGGTATGTTCCGCGCTTCTTCCGGAGAACGTGGTTGAGGGCCGTTCGGGCTCTCCTCCCGCCCCGACCTCAGGTCGGAATCAGGCCTATCCGGACAACAGGGCGCACCTGCAAAGCGGGGCGCATAATGACGGAGTGCTGCGTGAGCAAGCGCGCTAATTCTAAGTACAAGATCGACCGCCGCCTCAGGGTCAACCTGTGGGGCCGTCCCAAGAGCCCGATCAACAAGCGTGAATACGGTCCCGGCCAGCACGGCCAGGGTCGCACCAAGCCGACCGACTACCGCCTCCAGCTCATGGCCAAGCAGCGCCTCAAGGGCTACTACGGCTCGGTCAGCGAGCGTCAGCTCCGCCGCTATTACGCCGAAGCCGTCCGCCGCAAGGGCGACACCGGCGAGAACCTGGTCGAGCTGCTCGAGCGCCGGCTGGACGCGGTGATCTACCGCATGAAGTTCGCCATCACCGTCTTCGCCTCGCGCCAGCTGGTCAGCCATGGCCACGTCAAGGTCAACGGCCGCCGCGTGAACATCGCGTCGTACCAGGTGAAGGACAACGACGTCATCGAGCTGACCTCCAAGGCCAGCCAGATGGAGCGCGTCCTCGAGGCGACGCAGACCGCCGAGCGCGACGTGCCGGAATATGTGACGGCCGACCACAAGGACATGAAGGGCACCTACGTGCGCGGGCCGAAGCTCGCGGACGTGCCGTACCCGGTCCAGATGGAGCCCTCGCTGGTCGTCGAGTATTACAGCCGCTAAGCGGCCGAGCCTGAAACTGACGAAAAACCCGCCCGATTGTGGCGGGTTTTTTGCATCAAGTTTCCGGTAGCTACTGTGTTTCCGGCTATCGCCGGACGGCGCGAGGGTTATAATCCTCCCGGGGCTTGGGGGCTGGAGTCTTGGCAATGGGATTCGTCCGTGCGGCGGCCTTCGTCTCGATCGTTGCGATCGGCGGAGCGGCCTACATCTACCGCGATGATGTGATCCGGGTGGTAGGCCCTCATATCGGCATGGGTACGGCAGCCAAGACGGCCGAGGCCCAGGCGAGCCCCGCCGCGGGCGCACAGCCGCAGGGTCGCCGTGGTCGCGCGAATCCCGGAGGGGCGGTGCCGGTCGTGGTCATGCCGGTCACGCGCGAAGCCATGCCCGTCGCGGTCGATGCCGTCGGGACGGTGCAGTCGATCGCCTCCGTCCAGATCAAGCCCCGGATGGACAGTCAGATCATGAAGGTGAATGTCGAGGAGGGCGCTCTCGTGAAGGAGGGCGATATCCTCTTCGAACTCGATGCGCGCAGCCTGAAGGCGCAGCTCGGCCAGATCGAGGCGCAGATCCGCAAGGATCAGGCGCAGGTCGTGCAGGCCCGGCGCGACCTGCAGCGCAACGAGGAACTCCTGGCGAAGAACGCCGGCACCGTGGTGCAGCGTGACAATGCCGGCACCGCCCTGAAGGCCGCCGAAGCGCAGCTCGAGGCCGACGAGGCCGCCAAGGCCAGCGTCCAGACCCTGCTGACCTTCACGGAGATCCGGGCGCCGGTTTCGGGCCGCATCGGCTCGATCGCGAACAAGGCGGGGGCCGTCGTCCGCACCGGCGACAACTCGGCCACCAGCACGCTGGCCACGATCAACCAGATCGACCCGATCTATGTCACCTTTGCCATCCCGCAGATCATCCTGCCGGATCTGCGCGCCGCGATGGCCAAGGGCCCGGTCACGGTCACGGCCATCATCGACGACTCCAAGAAGCAGTCCGGCGAGATGGCCTTCATCGAGAATACAGTCGACCCGAACACCGGCACCGTGACCGCCAAGGCGCGCATCGGCAATGCCAACGAGCTGTTGTGGCCCGGCCAGTTCGTCAAGGTGGAGATCGTGCTTGGCATCGAATCCGACGCCCTCTCGGTCCCGGCGAGTGCCGTCCAGCTCGGTTCGCAGGGACCGTTCGTCTTCGTCATCAAGGACGGCGTGGCCGAGCTCAGGCCGGTCGTCGTCAAGCGCACGCAGGACGGTCGGGCCGTGATCGGCAAGGGCATCGAAAGCGGGGAGCAGGTGGTGGTCGATGGCCAGCTCCGGCTGGTCCAGGGGGCATCGGTGACGATCCGGCCGCCGACGGTGGATTCAAACCGGCCCGCGGCGCCACCGCGCGGATAGCCGATCCTAGCGGAGGCGGGACGTGAACATCTCTGAACTTTGTATCCGCCGTCCGGTGATGACCATCCTGTTGATGGCATCGTTCGTCATCAGCGGAGTATTCGCCTACAAGCAACTCCCGGTCGCCGCCGTCCCGCGCGTCGAGTTCCCGACCATTCAGGTCACCGCGCAGCTTCCCGGCGCCAGCCCCGAAACGATGGCGTCGTCGGTGGCCTCGATCCTCGAGCGCCAGTTTTCGACGATCGCCGGCGTGACCACGATGACCTCGACGTCGTCGCTGGGGAACACCTCGATCGTCCTCCAGTTCGACCTGAACCGGAGCATCGACGGCGCCGCCCTCGACGTTCAGTCGGCGATTTCCTCGGCCATGCGGCGGATGCCGCCGGAGATGACCACCCCGCCCAGCTTCCGCAAGGTCAACCCGGCGGACTGGGCGGTGATGTTCCTCGCTCTCAAGTCGAACCAGGCCCGGCTTTCGGACGTCGACGCCTTCATCAATCGGGCGATCATGCCGCGCGTGTCGACCCTTCCGGGTGTGGCGCAGGTCCTGATCTTCGGGTCGCAGAAGTTCGCCGTGCGCGTCCGTGCCGACCTCGACCAGCTCGCGGTTCGCGGGCTGACCCTGCAGGAGCTGCAGACCGCGGTCGTCAACGCCAACTCGAGCAAGCCGGTCGGTTCGATCGCGGACCAGAAGCAGAACGCGATTCTCGAAGCCACGGGGCCGATCAGCAAGGCCGCGGACTACATGCCGGTGATCGTGACCTGGCAGAACGGCGCGCCGGTCCGTATCTCCGACGTGGCGACCGCCATAGACAGCGTCGAGAACGACAAGGTGGCGAGCTGGCTCGATGGTACGCGCGCCATCGTGATGGGCGTCTATCGCCAGCCCGACGCCAACACGGTGGAGGTTGTCGATCGGGTCAAGGCGATCATCCCGCAGATCCAGGCCGAACTGCCGGCCGGCGTCGAGATCCACCTGCTGGCCGACCGGTCGAAGCCGATCCGCGAGGCGATCGCCGACGTCGAGTTCACGCTGGCCCTGGCCGCCATCCTGGTGATCATCGCGATCTATTTCTTCCTGCGCAGCTTCCGCGCGACCATGATCCCGGCGATCGCGCTGCCGATCTCCATCATCGGCACCTTTGCCGGCATGTACCTGTGCGGCCATTCGATCGACAACATATCCCTGCTGGCGCTGACCCTGGCCGTCGGCTTCGTGGTCGACGATGCCATCGTCATGCTGGAGAACATCGTCCGCCACATCGAGGCGGGCGAGAAGCCGATGGAGGCGGCCCTCAAGGGCTCCAGGGAGGTCGGCTTCACGATCGTCTCCATGACGCTCTCCCTGGTCGCCGTATTCATCCCCGTGCTGTTCATGGGCGGTGTCGTCGGCCGCATGTTCAACGAGTTCGGCCTGGTGATCGCTTTCGCCATTCTGATCTCCGGTATCGTGTCGCTGACCCTGACGCCGATGCTGTGTTCGCGATGGCTGAAGCCGATCGACCATCACGAGAAGCACAACGCACTTCTGCGCAGCTTCGAGTGGGGTTTCACGAAGATCACCAAGGGCTATGGCTGGGCGCTGGGGCACACGGTCCGCTATCCCCGGCTGGTGCTGGCGATCACCCTCGGCACCTTCGTCGTCACCGCGATGCTCTTCCAGGCGATTCCAAAGGGCTTCTTCCCGTCGGAGGATATCGGGCAGATCCAGGGCTCCACGGTCGGGCCGGACGACGCGTCCTTCGACGCGATGGTGGCCCGCCAGTCGGCGTTGGCCGAGGTCATCCGGCGCGACCCCGACGTGGCCTCTGTCATGTCGACCGTCGGTGGCGGCAACGCCGCGGCCACGGTGAATTCCGGGCGCATCTTCATCATGCTGCGCGACAAGCCGGAGCGCACGGACAGCGCCCAGCAGGTCATTGCCCGGTTGCGCCGGGCGACGGCCGCCGTGCCGGGCATCAACGTCTTTTTCCAGGCCGCGCAATCGATCAACATCTCCACGACGCAGAGCCGCGCCCAGTATCAGTTCGGCATGCGTTCGAGCGACCTCAACCTGCTGCGCGAGTACGGCCCCCTGATGGAGGCGAGGATGCGCCGCATCCCGGCGATCCTCGACGTCAACTCCGACCTGCAGGTGCGGGCCCGCTCGGCCATGATCGACATCGATCGCGACATCGCCTCGCGCCTCGGCGTGTCGGTCGACCAGATCCGCCTGCTTCTTTACTCCGCCTTCGGCTCGCGTCAGGTGTCGACCATCTACGCGTCGGACGACACCTATCAGGTGATCCTCGAGGCGGATCCGAAGTACGGCGACGCCGGCGACATCCTGCGGAAACTGCAGGTCCGCACGCCCAACGGTGGCCTCGTGCCGCTCGACACGCTGGCCAAGCGCATCGACAAGCCGACGTCGCTGACGGTCAACCACATCGCCCAGCTTCCGTCGGTCATGATCTCCTTCAACCTCGCACCGGGGGTGGCGCTCGGCGACGCTGTGCGCGACATCCAGGCGGCGGCGGTGGAGGTCGGCCTGCCGGCCACCATCACCACCAGCTTCGAGGGCAGCGCCCAGGTGTTCCAGCAGGCGGTCGCCAACCAGGGGCTGCTGCTGCTGGCGGCGGTGCTGGTGATCTACATCATCCTGGGCATCCTCTATGAGAGCTTCATCCATCCGCTGACGATCCTGTCGGGTCTGCCATCGGCCGGCATCGGCGCGCTCGCCACCTTGATGCTGTTCGGCATGGACCTGTCGGTCATCGCCATGATCGGCGTGGTGATGCTGATCGGCATCGTGAAGAAGAACGCCATCATGATGGTCGACTTCGCGATCGAGCGGCGAGGGCAGGGCGCGGATGCCGAGACGGCGATCGTGGAGGCGGCCCTGCTGCGCTTCCGACCCATCATGATGACGACCGTTTGCGCCTTGCTCGGCGCCTTGCCGATCGCCGTGGGCCATGGCGCCGGCGCCGAACTGCGCCAGCCGCTGGGCATCACCGTCGTCGGTGGCCTGATGGTGTCGCAGGTCCTGACGCTGTTCATCACGCCCGTCGTGTACATGTGGTTCGACAGGCTGACCGGCATGAAGTTCAGCCCCGGCTGGGCGAAGCGCTGGCGAACCAAGGGCCGCCTGCCGGCGGCACCGGCCGAATAGTCGCTGTCGTCCTGAGCAGAGCGAAGGACCCCACAGTGCGGCCAGACGATTGCGTGGCGAAGGGGAGATCTTTCGCTGCGCTCCAGGGCGGGGGTTACCCCGCCCGCGATGACTTGAGAGGGTAGCGTTCCATGACTGACGAGATCGGCGCCTTCGTTCCCGGCCCGCGCGTTCATATCGAGGGTCGTGCCGGAGGTCCGCTGTCGGGCCTCACCTTCGCGGCCAAGGATCTGTTCGCGGTGGCCGGCGTGCCAACGGGAGGCGGCAATCACGACTGGCCGACCGGGCGTCCCATCCCCGAGAGGCACGCCTGGGCGGTGCAGACCCTGCTCGATGCCGGCGCGACCCTGATCGGCAAGACCATCACCGACGAGGTTTCGCTCGGCATCCTGGGCGAGAATGCCTTCGACGGAACGCCGAAGAACGTCCGCGCCCCGGGTCGCGTGCCCGGCGGCTCGTCCTCGGGCTCTGCCGCCGCCGTGGCGGCGGGGATCTGCGACACAGCGCTCGGCACCGATACCGGCGGTTCGGTGCGCGTGCCGTCGAGCTTCTGCGGCCTCTACGGCATCCGCCCGACCCATGGCCGCATCGACGTCACGGGCATGCTGCCCCAGGCGCCGACCTCCGACACGACCGGCTGGTTCGCGCGCGACGCCGAGACCTTCGCGAAGGTCTGCGCCGTGATGCTGGGCGAGGCGATTCCGACGACCTTGCCGTCGAAGCTCGTCGTCGCGGTCGACGCCTTCGGCTTCGCCGACGCGGATACCGCCGAGGCGCTGCAGCCGATGGTGAGAAAGCTCGCGGCGCTGATCGGTCCGAGCCGCGATGAGATGATGGCGCCGCAGGGCCTCTCGGTATGGGCGCGCGCCCAGCGCACGCTGCAGCCCGCCGAGGCCTATGCGACGTTCAGGAGCTGGCTCGACGAGCGCAACCCGCGCTTTGCCTTCTCGGTCGCCAAGGCGCTGGTCACCGGCTCGATGATCCCCGAGGGCGACAAGGTCTGGGCCAACCTGATGCGCCAGGAAGCGCGCAGCCGCATGAAGTACCTGCTGCCGCAGGGCACGATCCTCTGCCTGCCGACCACGCCGTTTCCGGCGCCCAAGGTCGGCCTGCCGCTCTCGGTGCTGGACCCGTTGCGCGACCGCATCACCTGCCTCTGCGCGCAGGGCGGGCTGGCGGGCTTTCCGCAGGTCAATCTGCCCGGCGCCATGACGGTTGACGGTCTGCCGGTCGGCCTGTCCATCATCGGTCCGCGCGGCAGCGATGCGACCCTGGTCGCCGTCGCCCGTGCGATGGAGAAGGCGGCGGGCTGATCGCGGCGGCGATCCAGCTGCCGTCGGGGGAAATCCAGCAAGAGCGAGGTGAGCGTGACGGATCTGACGCCGAACATTCCCGAAGTCGTGGCCGAGGTGCGCGAGTTGTTCGAACGCTACGAGCAGGCGTTGATCGACAAGAACGTGGAGGTGCTCGACGCCACCTTCTGGAACAGCCCGCACACGATCCGTCTCGCCAACAATGAGCACGGCTACGGTTTCGATCGCATCCATGCCTTTCGCGTCGCCCGTCCGCCGGGGCCCGGCACGAAGGAAAAGCGGCTGCGGCTCGACATCGTCACCCTGGGCCGTGACATCGCGACGGTCTCGCTGGTCTACAAGGTGCGTGGCAGGGAGATGACCGGCCGCCAGACGCAGACCTGGGTGCGCCTGCCCGACGTCGGCTGGAAGGTCGTCCATGCTCACGTCTCGATGATGGCCGAAGAGCCGATCCACTAGGAACGACGACGACGGAGGAAACGATGGCCCAGCCCGCCGAAAGCCTTGGCAACGTGATGAATCCCGATCCGGCGTGGGTGGCCAAGGTGAACGAGCCTGCGCTCGAGCCAGACCTGCCGATCGTCGATCCGCATCATCATCTCTGGCAGCGCAGCGGCAACGACTATCTGTTCCACGACCTGCTGGCCGACACGCGGACCGGCCATAACATCGTGGGTACGGTCTACGTCGACTGTCATTCGATGTACCGCAAGGACGGTCCGGCCGAGCTGCGCTGCATCGGCGAGACCGAGTTCGCGAACGGCGTCGCGGCGATGAGCGCGTCCGGTCTCTATGGCGACTTGCGCGCTTGCGCCGGCATCGTCGGCCATGTCGACCTGCGTCTCGGTGAAAAGGCGGGGGATGTGTTCGACGCCCAGATCGCCGCCGGCAACGGCCGCTTCAAGGGCATTCGCCACCAGACCGGCTGGGACGCCGATCCGGGCATCCGCAACTCGCGCAACGACCCGCCGCGCGAGCAGACCCGCGATCTGACCTGGCGCGAGGGGTTCAGGGAGCTGGCGAAGCGTGACCTCACCTTCGACGCCTGGCTCTACCATCCGCAGATCCTCGAGATCGCCGAGCTGGCCGACGCCTTCCCGGGCACGCATATCGTGCTCGACCATGTCGGCGGGCCGCTGGGGTATGCCGGTTACGCCGGGCGCCACGACGAGGTGCGCGCGGCCTGGAAGAAGTCGATGGCCGAGTTGGCCAAGCGGCAGAACATCGTGGTGAAGGTCGGCGGGCTTGGCATGGCCATGGGCTTCTTCGATTTCTACCGGCGCCCGATGCCGCCGGGCTCGCAGGAACTCGCCGAAGCGTTCCGGCCCTGGGTCGAGACGACCATTGAGCTGTTCGGGGTCGATCGCTGCATGTACGAGAGCAATTTCCCGGTCGACAAGATCACCTCCGGCTACGGCGTGCTGTGGAATGCGTTCAAGCGTATTTCCGGCGGTGCTTCGGTATCCGAGAAGAAAGCCCTGTTCTCCGGCACCGCGACGCGGGTCTACAGGCTGTCACTGCCTGCATGACGGTCGCCGCCACCGTGCAAGAACCGTGTCAGGGCGCCGCTTTCGGGTGAAGTTTCTTTTTCTCCGAACGGTCCTGGCGCGCTGACAGAGGCTGTGAACTGGCCCTAAGATTTCGGCCCTCGCGTCGTCTATTGGGGGGCCATTCATGCGTCGTTTCCTACTCGCTGCCGTCGCGGCGCTTGCCACCGTATCCGCTGTCCCGATCGCGTCGGCTCAGACCCTGAAGGTGGTGATGCACTCCGACGTGAAGGTGCTCGATCCGATCTGGAGCGGCGCCTACATCACGCGCAATCACGGCTACATGCTCTATGACGTGCTGTTCGCCATGGACGAGAAGTTCCAGGTGAAACCGCAGATGGTCGACACCTGGACCACGAGCGACGACGGGCTCGTCTGGACCTTCAAGCTGCGCGACGGACTGGAATGGCACGACGGCCAGCCGGTGACTGCGGAGGACTGCATCGCCTCGCTCAAGCGCTGGTCGGCACGCGACGCGATGGGCCAGAAGCTGGCGCAGGCCCTGAAGGAATACAAGGTCGTCGATCCCAGGACCTTCCAGATCGTGCTGAAGGAGAAGTTCGGTGCGGTGATCGAGTCGCTGGGCAAGCCCTCGGTGGTCGTGCCCTTCATGATGCCCAAGCGCATCGCCGAGACCGATCCGTTCAAGCAGATCGAGGAGTACATCGGCTCCGGCCCCTTCGTGTTCAAGAAGGACGAATGGAAGCCCGGCGAAAAGCTCGTCTACACCAAGTTCGCCAAGTACAAGCCGCGGTCCGAGCCCATGTCCGGCCTTTCCGGCGGCAAGGTCGTGGCTGTCGACAGGGTCGAGTGGGTGTGGATTCCCGACGCCGAAACCCAGGTCAACGCGCTGCTGAACGGCGAGATCGACTATCTGGAAGGCGTCTCCGCCGACCATCTGCCGCTGGTCGAGAAGGACAAGGGCATCCGCGTCATCAAGGGACGCGTCTCCAACCAGTATGCCTTCCGGCCGAACTGGCTGCTGCCGCCCTTCAATAACGAGAAGGTACGTCAGGCCGCCGCGCTGGCCCTCAACCAGGAGGACTTCCTGCAGGCCAATATCGGCGACAAGCGCTTCTATCAGACCTGCAAGGCGATGTTCACCTGCGGGTCGCCGCTGGCGACCGATGCCGGCATGGCCGGGCTGGTCGAGGGCAATGCCGCCAAGGCCAGGGCCCTGCTGGCCGAGGCCGGTTACGACGGCACACCCGTCACCTTGCTGGCGCCGACGGATCTCGGCGTCATCAAGCAACTCGGCCCGGTGGCCAAGTCGCTGCTGGAGCGGGCCGGCTTCAAGGTCGACATGATTTCGATGGACTGGCAGAGCGTGATCGTGCGGCTGGCCAAGAAGGTGCCGGTCTCGGAAGGTGGCTGGAACGCCTTCTCCACGAGCTGGTCGCAGGTCGACATCCTCGACCCGCTGATGACGCCCTTCCTGATCGCGAGCTGCGACAAGGCCCGCGCCGGCTGGCCCTGCGACGAGGAGCTGGAGAAGTTGCGCGACAAATACGTGCAGGCGACGACGGAAGCCGAGAAAAAGGCCGCCGCCACCGCCGTCCAGGAGCGCGCCATCAAGGTGGTGACCCACGTGCCGCTCGGCGAATGGTTCGGTGTCAGCGCCGTGCGCTCGAATATCGGCACACTCAACCCGCCGCCGCCGGTGACCGTGTTCTGGGGCGTG
>JBILYJ010000071.1:0-15774 GCA_044377795.1 Reyranella sp.
CCGCTGGGCAAGGAAGCCGAGGCCGTGCGCAAGGCGATGCGCCGCCAGTTCTACCCGGACACCGACGACTGGAAGGAGGCCGTGCTGTTCCGCGGCCACCAGGTCGTGCGGCAGGCCATCGCCGGCCTGCAGCGCGGGCCGCTCTAGCTTTTGGGGACAAGCCCTCGAAAAGCCATACCTCCGTTCGGCGATCCTGCTACAAGCCTGTCCATGCGTGCACTCGTGGCGCTGCTGGCTTTCGCGGTCGTGGCGGCTCTCAATTTCCTGTGGTGGTGGGTTCCGAACCGGCCGGTCGATATCGCCGGCTGGAACGCCGCGCCTCTCCAGAGCGTCTCCTTCGCTCCCTACCGGCCGGGCCAGAGCCCGCTGACGCGGACCTTCCCGACGCCCGACCAGATCGAAGCGGATCTCAAGCGCCTGCAGGGCAAGGTCAAGGCGGTCAGGACCTATTCTTCGGGCGAGAACCTCGAGACGGTGCCGCAGCGCGCCGGCAAGTACGGGCTCAAGGTCTGGCACGGCGCCTGGCTGAACGACAACGACAAGGAAAACCTCGAGCAGATCAACCTGCTGATCGACCATGCCAACAAGTACAAGGACACGGTCGAGCGGGTGATCGTCGGCAACGAGGTGCTGCTGCGCAAGGATCTCACGGCAAACGAGCTGCGCCGCTACATCCGGCAGGTGAAGCAGCGCGTCACCCAGCCGGTCACCTACGCCGACGTCTGGGAATTCTGGCTGCGCAACCCGTCGCTGGCCGACGAGGTCGATTTCATCACCATCCACATCCTGCCCTACTGGGAGGATGAGCCGATCGGAGTGGATCGCACGGAAGCCGACGGCAAGCTCGCCATCGAGAAGCACCTCGTGGACATCTACAAGAAGGTCCAGGCGCGCTTTCCCGACAAGAAGATCGTAATCGGCGAGACCGGCTGGCCGAGCGACGGCCGCATGCGCTCCGATGCCCGCCCGGGCCGTGTCGAGCAGGTCAAGTACTTCTCGATCTTCCGCGGCGCCGCGGAGCGGGAAGGGTTCGACTACAACGTCATCGAGGCGTTCGACCAGTACTGGAAGGCCCGTCAGGAAGGGACCGTCGGCGCCGCCTGGGGCCTGCTCGACGCCCAGCGCCACGACAAGTTCGAACTCGGCAAGCCGGTGAGGGCGGAGCCGCACTGGCAGATCCTGTTCACCATTTCGACGATCGCCGGCGCGTTGCTGCTGCTGGCCTATTCGACCCAGCGCAAGGCGGGCACCTGGAAGGGCATTTTCATCTTCGCCCTGTTCGCTCAGCTCGTGGCGACCTGCTACGTGCAGACCACCTGGATCGACCTGTCTCGCAACTTCTATTTCGAGCGCACGCTGGGCATTGCCTTCTGGGGCATCCTGCTGGCCCTGTTCAGCTACGCGCTGCTGCGCGGTATCTCCGACAGCCTGACCGGCCAGATGGCCGACCCGTCGCTCTACGGCGCGCGGGTCCGCGACTCCTGGCGGGCATGGCGTGAGCTGCCGCGTTACCGCATCCTGCGGCGGGTCGACCTGCTGGCGCAGGTGCTCTACCTCGTGCTGACGGTGCTCTGCATCTTCTACCTGATCGTGATCAGCATCGACTGGTACGACGGGGTGATCCGGATCGGCGACTGGTTCCGGCAGATCGCGATCGACGGCCGCTACCGCGATTTCCCGATCTGGAGCTTCATGATCCCGAGCCTCGTGCTGATGCTGTGGAAGACCATCACCATCCTGCGCGCGGAGCCGGTGGTGCGCGACCATCGCTTTGCCCGGGCGCTCTCGTTCGGCCGCCTGCTGGGCTACGACGGCAGCCGCGGCTTCGTGCGCATGGACCGTCGCCTGAACCGCTTCGGGCCCGTCCTGCCCGAGATCGTGCTGGTCTCGATGCTGGTCTTCTGGGCGATCGTGCTGGTCGTCACCGAAGGAGCCATCAAGTTGCACGATGGCGGTGCCGGCGGATTCGTCTCGGCCGATGGCGGTCGCTGGGTCATCCGGACCCTGTTCTGGAACACCCAGGCCAACTGGTTCGCGTTCCTGGCGTTGCTGATGGCCGTTCCCTATGCCGCCACCATCTACCTCTCGGTGCGCGAGCCACTGGCAGAACTGCCGCCGGACTCCTATACGAACAAGTGGTAGGCGCTGAGCCGGGAGTTACGACATGGAAATCAAGGGTGAATACAGGATTGCGGCGTCGCGGGAGAAGGTCTTCGCGGCACTGAACGATCAGGCCATTCTGCAGGCCTGCATTCCGGGCTGCGAATCGCTCGAGATGCTTTCTCCCACCGAGATGACGGCCAAGGTGCGCCTGCGCATCGGCCCGGTGAGCGCGGCTTTCTCGGGCAAGGTCACGCTTTCCGATATCGATCCGCCGAACGGCTACCGGATTTCCGGCGAAGGGCAGGGCGGCGTCGCGGGCTTCGCCAAGGGCGGCGCTGTCGTGGCCCTCACCGAGGATGGCGGCGACACGATCCTGAAGTACGAGGTCGACGCCCAGGTCGGCGGCAAGATCGCCCAGGTTGGCGCCCGCCTGATCACCGGCACGGCGAAGAAGCTGGCCGATCAGTTCTTCGGGAAGTTCGCCGAGAGTGTCGGCGCGGCGCCGCCCGTCGCAGCCGCTTCGTGACGATGGCGCCGTTGGATCCAGTGGGAAATCCGCTACCGGCCGTGCCGTCTGCTGCAGCGCAGCGCGGCTATCGTCACTGGACCGTCATCGGCGTGGGCGCCGTCATCCTGATCCTCGTCTTCCTTGCGAGTCGTTAGCAGTTGGCGGTCGTCGCCAGCAATTCCCTTGACCGCAATGAGGAGGGCTTGTCAGAGTCCCGCCAACACTCGGCGGCCGTGTCTGGTTGCGGCCGTGCAAACCAACACGTGAGGGGAGATTGAGTATGACCATTTCCGTCGCCATGACCGTCAACGGCAAGTCCGTATCGGGCAAGGTCGAGGCGCGCACGCTGTTGGTTCAGTTCCTGCGCGAGCATCTCGGCATGACCGGCACCCATGTCGGCTGCGACACCAGCCAGTGCGGCGCCTGCGTGGTGCACGTCGACGGCCAGTCGGTGAAGTCCTGCACCATGCTCGCGGTCCAGGCCGAGGGCGCCAAGGTCACGACCATCGAGGGCCTCGCGCCCAACGCCGACAAGCTGCACCCGATGCAGGAGGCCTTCCGCGACAACCATGCCCTGCAGTGCGGCTTCTGCACCCCCGGTATGGTGATGAGCGCGATCGACATGGTGAAGCGTCACAACTACGTGCTCGACGAGGCCACGGTGCGCCGCGAGCTCGAGGGCAACCTCTGCCGCTGCACCGGCTACCACAACATCGTCAAGGCCATCCTGGCCGCGGCCCCGGCCATGAAGTCTGCAGGAGTGTAGCCCCATGACCTCCGCCACCGGAATCGGCGCCCGCGTTCTGCGTACGGAAGACAAGCGCTTCCTGACCGGAACCGGTCGCTATGTCGACGATCTGCCCCTCGCCCGGGCGACCTACGCGTATTTCCTGCGTTCGCCGCATGCCCATGCGAAGATCAAGAGCATCGACATTTCGGCAGCGGAGAAGAGTCCTGGCGTCGTCAACATCTTCACCGGCAAGGATCTTGTCGACGCCAAGGTGGGTGGCCTGATCTGCGGCTGGGTGGTGAAGGACAAGCACGGCGAGCCGCACAAGGCGCCGCCTCATCCCGTGATGGCGATCGATACCGTCCGCTACGTCGGCGACACCGTCGCCATGATCGTGGCCAACAGCCACGACGAGGCGAGGGACGCGGCCGAAGCGATCAAGGTCGACTACGAGGTGCTGCCGGCCAACGTCGACCTCGCCAGGGCATTCGACAAGGGCGCCCCGCAGGTCCATGCCGAGGCGCCGGGCAACCTGATCTACGACTGGGAGATCGGCGTGAAGGCCGATGTCGAGGCGGCGTTCGCCAAGGCGGCGCACGTCACCAAAATGGACATCGTCAACAATCGCCTGATCCCCAATGCCATGGAGCCGCGCGCGGCGGCGGCGGAATACGACAAGGGCACGGGCAACTACACGCTCTGGTCGACCTCGCAGAACCCGCACGTGCTGCGGCTGATCCTGTCGGCCTTCGTGCTGGGCATCCCCGAGCACAAGCTGCGGGTCATCGCGCCCGACGTCGGCGGTGGCTTCGGCAGCAAGATCTTCTGCTATGCCGACGAGACGATGGTGTGCTGGGCAGCCTCGCGGGTCGGTCGGCCGATCAAGTGGACCGCCGAGCGCAGCGAGTCCTTCCAGACCGACTGCCATGGCCGGGACCACGTCACCCATGCCGAACTTGCTCTCGACAAGGAGGGCAAGTTCCTGGCGCTGAAGGTCGAGACGATCGCCAACATGGGCGCCTACCTGTCGACCTTCTCGACGGCGGTCCCGACCTATCTCTATGCGACGCTGCTGGCCGGCCAGTACACGACACCGCTCATCTACGCCAACGTGAAGGCCGCGGTGACGCACACGGCGCCGGTCGACGCCTATCGCGGCGCGGGACGCCCCGAGGCGACCTTCGTCATCGAGACGATCGTCAGCAAGGCGGCGGCCGAGCTGAAGATGGATCCGGCCGAGCTGCGCCGGAAGAACTTCATCCCGTCGACGGCCTTCCCGTACCAGACGCCGGTGGCGCTGCAGTACGATTCGGGCAACTACCCGCCGATCATCGACGAGGCGATGAAGATCGCCGACTATCCGGGCTTCGAGGCCCGCCGGGCCGAGGCCAAGGCGCGGGGCAAGCTGCGCGGCATCGGCTTCTCGTCCTACATCGAGGCGTGCGGCCTGGCGCCCTCGCAGGTGATCGGCCAGCTGGGCGGCGGCGTCGGCCAGTGGGAGTCGGCGCAGATCAAGTTCAACCCGACGGGCAACGTGCAGGTCATCACCGGCTCGCACAGCCACGGGCAGGGCCATGAGACCACCTTCGCTCAGCTCGTCCACGACCGGCTGGGCGTGCCGATGGACCAGATCGAGGTGGTCCACGGCGATACGTCGACCACGCCCTTCGGCATGGGCACCTACGGCAGCCGTTCGCTGGCCGTCGGCGGTTCGGCGATCATGAAGGCGACCGACAAGATCATCGCCAAGGGCAAGAAGATCGCGGCCCATCTGATGGAAGCCGACGTGGCCGACGTCGTGTTCGAGAACGGCACCTTCAAGGTGGCGGGCACGGACAAGAACGTGCCGCTGGCGCAGGCGGTCTTCGCCGCCTATGTGCCGCACAACTATCCGCTGGCCGAGATCGAGCCGGGCATGGACGAGAATGCCTTCTACGATCCGGCCAACTTCGTCTATCCGGCCGGCACGCAGATCTGCGAGGTCGAGATCGATCCGGACACCGGCATCGTCGAGGTCATCGCCCACACCGCGGTCGACGATTTCGGCAACATCATCAATCCGATGATCGTCGAGGGCCAGGTCCATGGCGGCATCGTCCAGGGCGTCGGTCAGGCACTGTTCGAGGGTGCCGTCTACGACAAGCAGACGGGCCAGCTGCTCAGCGGCTCGTTCATGGACTACACCATGCCGCGTGCCGACAACTTCCCGTCGTTCAAGCTCGGCTACAAGGTCACCCCGTGCCCGCACAATCCGCTGGGCGTGAAGGGATGCGGCGAGGCGGGGGCCATCGCGGCGCCCGCGGCCGTGATGAACGCGGTTCACAACGCGCTGGCGCCGATCGGCGTCAAGCATGTCGAAATGCCGGCCACCCCGCTCAACGTGTGGCAGTCGATCCAGGGCGCCCAGCGCGCGGCGGCCGAGTAAACGGAGGAAATCCAGATGTACGATTTTGCCTATCATCGCCCGAAGTCGGTTGCCGACGCGATCGCCCTGCTCAAGGGCAATGAAGAAGCCCGCCCGATGTCCGGCGGCATGACGCTGATCCCGACGCTGAAGCAGCGCCTGGCGCGGCCGAGCGACGTCGTCGATCTCGGCGGCCTCAAGGAACTCGCCGGCGTCAAGGTCGAGGGCGACACCCTCGTGATCGGCGGCATGACCAAGCATGGCGACGTCGCGACCTCGGCCGACGTGAAGAAGGTCATTCCGGCGCTCGCCGACCTGGCCGGCCACATCGGCGATCCGCAGGTCCGCAACCGCGGCACGATGGGCGGCTCGGTCGCCAACAACGATCCGGCGGCCGACTATCCGGCGGCCGTGGTGGCGCTGAACGCCACGGTGATCACCAACACCGGCAAGCATACGGCCGACGCCTTCTTCAAGGGCCTGTTCGAGACGGCGCTGGGCGACGGCGAGATCATCACCGCGATCAGCTTCCCCAAGGCCGAGAAGGCCGCCTACATGAAGTTCCCGAACCCGGCCTCGCGCTATGCGATGGTCGGCGTGTTCGTGGCCAAGACGGCCTCGGGCGTGCGCGTCGCAGTGACTGGCGCCGGCCCCAGCGTCTTCCGCGTGAAGGCGATGGAAGAGGCGCTGTCCAAGAACTTCTCGTCGGCCGCCATCAAGGACATCAAGGTTCCGGCCGACGGCCTGAACAGCGACATCCACGGCAGCGCCGAGTATCGCGCCCACCTGGTCGGCGTCATGGCCCGCCGCGCGGTCGACAAGGCCAACAAGTAGCCGTCCCCCGTTTCAGGGACTAACGTCGGGGCGCCCCTTGCCGGGCGCCCTTTCGTTTGAGGTGAGTGCAGAATGAAAGCTCTGGTCACGGGCTTCGATCCGTTCGGCGGCGACGAGGTCAATCCCTCGTCGCTCGCGGTGAGCCGGCTGAAGAAGAAGATCGGGAAGGTGACCGTGGTGGCGGCGGTCCTTCCGACGTCCTATGCGAAGTCTGCGAAGGTGCTGCGCAAGGCGATCGACGAGGCGAAGCCCGACATCGTGCTGTGTGTCGGCCAGGCCGGCGGCCGCACCGAGCTTTGTCTCGAACGGGTCGGCATCAACGTCCAGGACGCGCGCATTCCGGACAACGACCGCAAGCAGCCGATCGACGTGCCGGTGCGCGCCGATGGTCCCGCCGCTTATTTCGCGACCCTGCCGATCAAGGCCTGCGTCGCGGAGATGCGCAAGGCGGGCCTGCCGGCCACCGTGTCCAACACTGCCGGCACCTTCGTGTGCAACCACATCCTCTATGCGCTGATGGACATCATCGAGAGCCATCCGGCGAAGATGCGCGGCGGCTTCCTGCACATTCCCTACGTGCCCGAGCAGGCGGCCCGGCTGGGCGGTGCGCCGTCGATGGCCGTCGACGACATTGTGCGCGGCATCGAGATCATCCTCGCGACCAGCGCGGCTCGCACGACGGACATCCACACGGCCGAGGGCCGGATTTCTTGAAGCCGTCGTCCTGAGCGGAGCTGCCCGAAGGGCGGCGTAGTCGAAGGACCTCTTTTCCGACGCACCGGCGTGGCGAAGCGAAAAGAGGCCCTTCGACTACGCTGCGCTTCGCTCAGGGCGACGGCGCTTCTTCGTGCTCAGCTACTCCGCCGCGAGGGCGAGCGGGGGCGGGGCATGGTGGGGCGGCGCCACCGCCGTTGCGGCCTCCGGCTTCTTCACCCTGAACCACGCTGCATAGAGCGCCGGCAGGAACAGGAGCGTGAGGGCGGTCGCGACCAGCAGGCCGCCCATAAGCGCCACGGCCATGGGTCCCCAGAAGACGCTGCGCGACAGCGGGATCATGGCGAAGATGGCAGTGCCGGCGGTCAGCAGGATCGGGCGGGCGCGGCGGACGGTGGCGTCGATCACTGCGTCCCAGTTGCTGTGGCCGGCCTCGATGTCCTGGTCGATCTGGTCCACCAGGATCACCGAGTTGCGCATGATCATGCCGGCCAGCGCGATCACGCCCAGCAGTGAGACGAAGCCGAAGGGCTGGTTGAACAGCAGCAGGAACAGCGACACGCCGATCAGGCCGAGCGGGGCGGTGAGCAGCACCAGCGCCAGCTTGGAGAAGCTCTGCAGCTGCAGCATCAGGAACAGGATCATCAGGAAGGCCATCAGCGGCATCATCTTGAAGATCGAGGCCTGGCTCTTGGCCGACTCTTCCTGGTCGCCGCCGACCTCGATGCGATAGCCGGGCGGAAGGCTGGCGCGGACCGGCGCCAGCGCCTTGTCGAGGCGGGCGGCCACGTCGGGTCCCTGGACCCCGTCGGCCACGCCGGCGCGGACGGTCATCAGCAGGTCCTTGTTGCGCCGCCAGAGGATCGGTTCCTCCAGCTCGAACTTGAGCGTCGCAAGCTGGGCCAGCGAGACGACGCCGCCCGTGGAGGTGCGGAGGTTGATCGACTCCAGCCCCTCGACGCTCAGCCGTTCCGGCGCGACGGCGCGGGCGACGACGTCGATCGATTCGGTGCGCTCGCGATACTGCGTGACCGTGATGCCGGTCAGCAGGGTCTGCAGCGTGTTGCCCAGCGCCTGCGAATCGACGCCCAGCGCGCGCGCCTTTGCCTGATCCACTTCCAGGCGCACCGTCTTCGCGAGTTCGTTCCAGTCGAAGTTGATGTCGCGCGTCGCCGGATCGGCCTTGAAGACCTGGCGGACCTGCTCCGCCACCTGGCGCACCTGCTGCGGGTCGTCGCCCAGCACGCGGAACATGACCGGATAGCTGACCGGCGGGCCGTTCTGCAGGCGCTGTACGCGCGCGCGGACGGCCTCGAAATCCTTCTTGAACAAGTCGTCGAGGGCGGCCACGACCCGCTCGCGCGCCACCAGGTCCTTGGTCATGACGATGATCTGGCCGAAATTGGCGTTGGCCAGCTCAGGGACCGTCGGCAGGTAGAAGCGCGGGCTGCCGGCGCCGACATAGGCGGTGTAGGAGGCGACGTCGGAATTGTCGCCGAGCCAGGCTTCGAGCTTGCGGATCTCGGCGTCGGTCGCGGCCCACGAGGCGCCCTGCGCCAGCTTCATGTCGACGATCAGCTCGGGCCGGTTGGCCGTCGGGAAGAACTGCTTGGACACCAGGCCGAAGGCCGCCATCGAGCCGACGAAGGCCAGCGCCGTGATGGCGATGGTCGTCTTGCGCCAGGTGACGCACCACGTGACCATCCTGCGGAAGAGGGTGTAGAGGCGGCCGTTATAGGGATCGTGATGCTGGACCTTGGGCGTCGGCAGCAGGTGGTAGCCCATCCACGGCGTGAACAGGACGGCCACGAACCACGAGATGATCAGCGACAGGCCGACGACCCAGAAGATCGAGTTGGTGTATTCGCCGGCGGTGGAGCGCGCAAATCCCACTGGCACGAAGCCGACGGCGGTGACGAGCGTGCCGGTCAGCATCGGAAAGGCGGTCGAGGTGTAGGCGTAGGTGGCGGCCTCGAGGCGGCTCGCGCCCTGTTCGAGCTTCACCATCATCATCTCGACGGCGATGATCGCGTCGTCGACCAGCAGGCCCAGCGCGATGATCAGGGCGCCAAGCGAGATGCGCTGGAAGTCGATGCCCAGCAGCAGCATGCCCACGAAGGTGATGGCCAGCACCAGCGGCACCGACAGCGCCACGATCACGCCGGTGCGGATGCCGAGGCTGACGAACGAGACGACCAGCACGATGGCCAGCGCCTCCAGCAGCGAGGCGCTGAACTCCTCGAACGACTTGGCGACGACTTCCGGCTGGTTGGCGATGCGATGAACGGTGATGCCGAGCGGCAGGCTGGCCTCGACCTCCGCCATCGTCTTGTCGAGGGCGACGCCAAGCTTCTCGACGTTGCTGCCGGGCGCCATCACGACGCCGAGGCCGATCACCGGCTTGCCGCCGAAGCGCATGGCGAGCTGGCGCGGGTCCTGGTAGCCGCGCCGGATCTCAGCGACGTCACCCAGGGTCAGCGTCTGGCCGTTGGCGGTGAAGGGAAGCGACAGGAGCTGCGCGGCCGAAGTCGGCGCGCCGTCGACGCGGACGGCCACGCGCTCGCCCTTGGTCTCGACCGTGCCGGCGGCGACGATGGCGTTCTGGCGGCGCACGACCTCAAGGATCTGGTCGACCGGGACGCCCAGCATGGCCAGACGCGTGTGGCTGAACTCGATGTAGATTTTCTCGTCCTGCAGGCCGAACAGGTCGGCCTTGGTGACGTCTGGAACGCGCAGCAGGCGCTGGCGCACCGCCTTGGCGATTTCCTTGACCTCGGCCGGCGAGAAGCCGTCGGACTCGAAGGCCCAGATCAGGCTGTACGTGTCGCCATACTCGTCGTTGAAGAACGGGCCGACCACGCCCTGCGGCAGCGAGCTCCTGATGTCGCCGACCTTCTTGCGCACCTGGTACCAGAGATCCGCGACCTTGGAGGGCGGTGTGTCGTCTCGCAGCGAGACGAAGATCACCGTCTCGCCGGGCTTGGTGTAGCTCTGGACGTTGAAGAAGTAGGGCAGCTCCTGCAGCTTGGTCTCGATCTTCTCGGTGACCTGCTGCTCGACCTCTCGCGAGGTGGCGCCGGGCCAGGCGGCCGACACGACCATCTGTTTGATGATGAAGGGCGGGTCCTCGGCGCGGCCGAGATTGAAGAAGGCGTAGAAGCCGGCCAGCGTCAGCGCGATCATGAAGAACACGGTGAGCGTGCTGTACTTCAGCGCCAGCGCGGAGAGATTGGTGCGCGTATTCATGGATCGTCCCCTCAGGGCGAGGTCGTTAGCGGGCGGCCTGCTGCTGAGACACGATCAGTGGCTTCACCTTCTGTCCGGTCTCGAGCTTGTGTACGCCCGCGGTGGCGATCAGCTCGCCCTCCTTGACGCCCGATCGGATGGCGGCGGTGTCGTCGCGCCAGCGCGCGATGGTGACCGGACGAAGTTCCACCGTGCCTGTGTCGCGATCCACGACCCAGACGGCGGGTTGCGTTCCGCGCTGGAAGATGGCGGAGAGCGGCACTTCCGCGACCGGCACGTTGTCGGGACGTTCGAAGCCCAGCGTCGCGGTCATGCCGAGGCCGATGAACTCGGGCGGCTCGATGACGCTGAAGCGCGCCGCGTAGGTGCGCGTCACCGGATCGGCGCTGGGCGACAGCTCGCGCAGTCGGGCGGCGTGGCGCCGGCCGGGATCGGACCAGAGTTCGAAGCTGGCGGACCTGGCCTCGCGCACGACCTTCAGCCGGTGCTCGGGTACGCCCACAACGATCTCGAGTTCGTCGAGACGGGCGAGGCGGAGGACGCCCTGGCCCTGGGCCATGACCTGACCCACTTCGGCCTGGATGGCGGTCACGACGCCCGCCGTATCGGCGCGCAGGACGGTATAGGCGAGATTGTTCTCCGCCGAGGAAAGCTGGCTCCTGGCCTGGTCGACGCGTGCGAGGGCGGTCGAGGCCAGCGACTGGCGCTGATCGAGGGTCTGCGGCACGAAGGCCATGCTGCCGCGCAGGTTCAGGTAGCGCTCGTGATCGGCCTTGGCGCGCACGTGATCGGCTTCCGCCGAGGCGAGAGCGGCGCGCGCGTTGTCGACGGCAAGCCTGTAATCGGAAGGATCGAGGGAGGCGATGATGTCGCCGGGTTTCACGACCGCGCCGACATCGACAGAGCGCTGGACGATCTTGCCCGAGACGCGGAAGCCGAGCGTGCTCTCGATGCGGGGCACGACCGTGCCGGCCAGCAGCAGTGTCTGGCCCTGCGTCTTGTACGAGATCTCGACGACTCGCGCCGGCCGCACGACGGGTTCAGCGCCGGCCGCAGGGGCGGCGGGATTGCGGGTGAGCGAATAGGCCGCGAAGGCACCGCCGGCCATGGTTACGCCGATGGCTCCCAACACGACTAGCTTGATCATGGAGACGCGCGGGAGACGAACGGTTGGGAGACGCATGGCGGGGCTTCCTTCGGACGTTTACAATGGACTGAAGAATCTAAACGCCGTTAACTTACCGTTGATAAGTTATCGTCGTTAATATAATAGTCAAGGGTAGGAGAACCCGATTGAACGCTTTTTCGACAGCGGCGACGGGTGGCCGGAAGAAGCGGGGCGAGGGTCATACCCGCCGCGAGGAGATCCTCCAGGCTGCCAAGGAACTGTTCCTGGAGCTGGGTTACGAGGCCACGACCATCCGCCGAATCGCGGACCGGGTCGGCGTGTCGGCGCCCGCGCTGTACCTGTACTTCCAGGACAAGGAGCAGATGATGCTCGCCCTCTGCGATCAGACCTTCGCGGTGCTGATCGAGAGCATCAGTGAGATCGAGAACACTGTTACGGATCCGCGCGAGCGCATCCGCCGGTTCGGCGAGGCCTACCTGAAGTTCGGCCTGGCGCACCCCGACGAATACAAGCTGATCTTTCTCGGCACGAACATTCCGGAATCGATTCGCAAGCTCGGCCATCGCATGCCGACGGACGATCCGTCGCGACCCGGAATCGGCGGCGCCCTCGTGTTCCAACGCCTGGTCACGATGCTCGTCGAGGGCAAGGAAGGGGGCCTCAAGCTCAATTACCCGCCTGATACCTGCGCCGAACTCTGCTGGATGGGAATCCACGGCGTCGTCGCGGCGCTGATCCTCAAGCCCGACTTTCCGTGGTCGAACCGCGATCTGCTCGGGACCGGCATGCTCGACATCGTGTTGAACGGCGTGATCGCCGCCGCCTGATCGTCAGGCCGCGACGGGGGCGGTCTTCTTGGCAGCCGTCCGCGCGCGGAGCAGCTTCGTCAGACCCCAGGTCGCTGCCGCCCCGACGGCCAGCACGCCGATGCCGACGAGCGGCCGATACCACAGCCATCCGAAGGCGATCACGATCGGCGCGATGGCGGTGGTGCAGACCAGCGCCACCAGGAACGTGCCGGCGCCGATCACGTCGCCCAGCAGCGGGATCACGCTGCCGGCGACGGCCAGCGGGCGCAGCACGAAGTTGAATCCGATCAGCATGAAGATCACGCCGATCAGGCGCAGCACCCAGGTCATGGTGACGTTCTCTTCCTCGGCATGCTGGAACATGACCTTCGGCGGCACGGTGCCGGCCGAGATGAGCTCGACGGTCGTGCCGGTATGCGTGGGGAAGGGCGCGAAGCCTGAGCCGGCCTGGGCCGCGACCACGCTGGCCGTCTGCAAGGGCACTTCCGCAAACGAGATACGCATGTCGCCGATCGCCGGCTGTGCCGGGTCGCGGCCGACATAGAGCACGCCGTCGTTCACAGCGACCGGCTTGTTGACGCGAATCTGCAGGGCATTGGCCTGGACCTCCGTCGCGGCCAGTCGCTTCGCCTCGCCGAAGGCGCGCAACAGCGAATCGGGAACGGCAAAGGCACCCAGCCGCGTGCCGGCGGCCAGCAGGTCGCGCGACTGATAAGTCATCACCGGGTTGGTATGGCCGCGCGGCTCCTTGAACCGGTCCGAGTCGATCGGCTTGTCCGACCAGGTGCGCACATACTTGTAGGTCGTGGTGCGCTCCTCGCCGCCGCCGAACTTCGTGCGGGTCTCGCTGTGGGTCTCTTCCTTCCACTGATAGACCTCGACACGGCGTTCGAGCCGCACGCCCTGCACCCGGATGGCGAAGTCGGGATCGGACACGGCGCCGGCTGTCGAGAGGATCCCCGTCACATGGATCAGCCGGCCGTCGTTCGAGGAATCGACCCTGTCGGCCGCCGCGCTCCGCACGATGCCGGCGCCCTCGGCCAGGCCCTGTGCCGTCCGGATCGCACGGCCCTCGTTCCAGAACAGCACGCCGACCGACACGACGACGAGTATGAGGCCGATAAAGACACCGACGATCGCCTGCCAGAGGCGTGCGAACCAGGAGGTGTTGGTGATCTCGGTGATCTGATCGACGCCGCGCTCTTCCATTGAACCTGTCCTCGGGAACGGGCGCGGAGACTAGAATCACCATCCTCCTCATTCAAATGGCGAGGTGGCGGCGTAGTCGCCGGAGGGGTCATAAGGTGGTCGTTCGTCCTTCGACGCTCTCGGACATTGCGAGCTTAGCGGCTTGTAGCCAAGCCGCAGCCTGTCGCTCAACGGGCTGAGCTTTGCTCAGCCCACTACCGCCGCGGCCAGACTTTCGGGAAGAGGTCGCAGGTCATGGGGGCGCCGGCGGCGAGGTCGGGCGTGTAGGGGAACTGGAAAGTGCCCGGGCGCGGGTCGTAGCGGGCATCGTCGCCGGTATAGCGCAGCGACAGGCCGCGGCGCCGCGCGCCCGGCGTGTCGTTGCCCGGCGCGCCGTGCACGATCATGGCGTGGAAGACCAGGCAATCGCCGGGCTCCATCTTCCAGGACCGGATATCGTACTTGCCGCGCTCGGCATCGATGTCGGGGATCTGGACGAGATCGCTTGATGTGAACTTGGCCTCGTGGCCCTTGCGGAACGGCGTCGGCCGGTAGTTGATTCCCCAGCGATGGGAGCCGGCGATGAACTCGACCGCGCCGTTGCCGAGATCGATACGGTCGAGGGCGATCCACACCGAGGTGATCTGCTGGCCGGTAACCGGCCAGTAGGGCTGGTCCTGGTGCCATGGCGTCGGATGCGCCGTGCCGGGCTCCTTCACGAAGAGCTGGTCGTAGAAGAAATCGGCACGCGTCGACCGCATCAGCGCGGCGGCAATCTCTCCGGCGGGCGAGGTGAGGGCGGCCAGGCGGAAATCGTTGTCCCGCCGCCACATGAACATGTCGCCGAAGAATTTGCCCGACGAGCTGCCCTCCGCGAAATTGGTGGCGTGGGGCCCCGGCTTGAGGAGGTCGCGCTCGACCGCCTCGCACAGGATTCCGACCCAAACGGCATCGAAGGCGCCGCGCAGGCAGACGACGCCGTCGCGTTCGTACGCGGCGACGTCCGTTTCAGCAACGGGGATCAAGCGTTCTGCAGGACGTGGACGGCGCGATTGGCGAGCAGGTCCTTGTTCTTGGCCGCATAGGCCTTCATGTGCTCCGACGCGCCGTGGGCCTTGAGGTCGTCCATGCTCTCCCACTTTTCGATGACGACGAAGGTATCGGGACCGAACTTGGCGAACGGACCGCCATCGATGTCGACGGCCGCGCCGTATTCGATGCAGCCCTTCTCGGCGTGGACGGCCGGGACGTTGTCCTTGAAGTTCTTGAGGACTTCGTCGCGCTTGCCCGGCTTGGCCGTGATGATGGCGATGACGTGGATCATGACTGTCTCCCTCTGATCTTGTTCGTGGCCTTAAGCGGCGCGGCCGTGTCTTAGCAGACGACCGGGCAGCTTGTCGTCGGCCGCGACGGTGTCCTTGTTGTTCCGGCGGATGACCTTGCCGTTGACGATGACGGCATCGATGCCGCTCGCTTCGGAGACGAGGCGGTCGGCGCCGGCCGGCATGTCGTAGACGCGCTTCAGCGGGCCCGGGCTCACGGTCTTCGGATCGAAGACGACGATGTCGGCGGGACGGCCCTCGGCCAGCACGCCGCGATCGGTGATGCCGAACATCTCGGCCGGGCGCTGGGTGAGATTATGCACCGCCTCCTCGAGCGTGAAGACCTTGCGGTCGCGCACCCAGTGACCGAGCAGATAGGTCGAGTAGCAGGCGTCGCAGAGCTGGCTGGCATGGGCGCCGGCATCGGACAGCGCGATGATCGTGTTCGGATCGGTGATCAGCTCCGCCACTTCCTTCTCGTCGAAGTTCATGACGGCCATGCGGAAGCGGGTCTTCAGGTCGTCGGCCAGCGAGATGTCCAGGGCGAGATCGACCGGGTCCTTGCCCAGCCGGGCGGCCGCCACGGCCAGCGGCATCTCTTCGAGCTCGCGATGCGATGGCGACCACGAGATGACGACGCGGTCCCACCATTTCTGGAACAGCGGCGTGACCTCGCTGCGCAGCTTCTCGCGCCAGGCCGGATCGGCATAGGCGCGGCGGCGGGCGCCGGGATCCTTCGCGTCGGCTTTCGCCAGCTCGTTCATGAACGGCATCACGTCGAAGATGA
>JBILYJ010000072.1:0-15724 GCA_044377795.1 Reyranella sp.
ACTTGGCGCGCAGATAGTCCGGCAGTTCCACGCCGGGATCGTTGCTGCGGAAGCTGATGTAAAAATGGTGCGAGCCCGGCAGTCCCGTTTCCGCGACCTGAGTCAGCACGCGTCGAACGACGCTGCGCAGCGCATCGTCGACGAGAGCGTCGTAGAGAAAGCGATCGTTCATGGCCTGTCGGAAATTTGAGAAAGCATCGACCCGCCCTGCCGGAGAGTCAACGATGGCAATAGCCGTCAATTGGCCGGAAGGAAAGTGGGGGGCTTCTGTTGCCCGGTGCCCCCCGGACCGCGCTTACGTCCGCTGTTTAGGCGGCAGCAGCGAGTGTAACGGTGTTATCGTTAGCACTTGTGAATGGCCCGTCACGGCGGAACCATACCGAGCAAAAACCGCGTCTTTACCACGCCCGTCGATCCTGGTTCGCCCCCATCGGTTCCACCCAAGGGTGGAGAAATAGTGGTGGAGGCGCCGGGTACTGCCCCCGGGTCCGAAACGCTTATGTCACGCGGCGTTTATCGCCATAGTCGGTTTCCCGACACCCTCCATATAGGCCCTTCCATCGGCTTTTTGAAGGCGTCTGGCGCCTTCGATCCTTCCTTGCCCGCCGGAGCCGATTCCCCGCATAACGTCCGGCGAAACCAAGGACAGCGAACCGATGCCCCTCTCCAGCGACCAGCAGGCAGAAATCGACCAGGCCCGGGCCGGGGCCCAGCCGACCTTGCGCCCGGTCGCCCCGGCGCTGGAGGAAATCCTCTACCAGGCGCTGCCGGTGCTCGATCACGGCTTCGTCCGCGTCGTCGACTACATGGGCGACGACGCCGCCGTGGTGCAGGCGGCGCGGGTGAGCTACGGCCGCGGCACCAAGAAGGTCAGCGAGGATCGCGGGCTTATCAACTATCTGATGCGGCACCGCCACACGACGCCGTTCGAGATGTGCGAGATCAAGTACCATGTGAAGCTGCCGATCTTCGTGGCGCGGCAGTGGATCCGCCATCGCACCGCGAACGTGAACGAATACTCCGCGCGCTACTCGATCCTCGACAACGAGTTCTACATTCCCAAGCCCGAGCACCTCGCTGCCCAGAGCGCGATGAACCGTCAGGGTCGCGACGCGGTGCTGGCCGGCAAGGAAGCCGAGCGCGTCTTCAAGCTGCTGAAGCAGGACGCCGAGCTCGTCTACGAGCACTATCTGGAGATGCTGAACGAGGGCGAGGGCGGCGCGCCGCTCGATCCCGAACGGTCCGGCCTTGCGCGCGAGCTGGCGCGCATGAATCTGTCGCTCGGCTTTTATACCCAGTGGTACTGGAAGACGAACCTCCACAACCTCATGCATTTCCTCTCGCTGCGTGCCGATGCCCATGCGCAGTACGAGATTCGCGTCTATGCCGAGACGATGCTCGACACGCTGAAGCGCTGGTGCCCGATCAGCCATGACGCCTTCGTCGAATATCGCCTAGGCGGTACGCATCTCTCCAAGACCGGGCTGGCCATCGTGAAACGCCTGCTGGCCGGCGAAAAGGTCGATCAGAAGGCGAGCGGGCTGAGCGCCCGCGAGTGGCGTGAGCTCATGGCAGCGCTCGGGCAGGAGACGTGATCCGCGATCCCGGCCGGCTCAGGCTGCTGCGCGAGCGGCCGCGCGACAACACGGCGGTCGAGGAAATGAACGAGGCGGCGTTCGGCCCCGATCGCCAGCAGAAGACGGTCTACCGGCTGCGCGAGGGCGTGAAGCCGATCCGTGAACTGTGCTTCGTGGCGATCGACCAGAAGGACAGGATGGTCGCCTCGATCCGCAACTGGCCGATCCTGATCAATGACAAGTGGGCCGCGGTCATGCTGGGCCCGCTCGCGGTCTCGCCCGAGCTGCGCGGCCTGGGCTACGGCAAGGCGCTGATGTGGCATTCGATGGCCCAGTCGCGCATGCTGGGCCACAGCCGAATCATCCTGGTCGGCGACCCCGAGTACTACAACCAGTTCGGCTTCCGCCGCGATCTCGCGCTCAACATCCAGCTCCCCGGCTGGGTCGAGGAGCGCCGCTTCCTCGCCCTCGAACTGGTCGCCGGCTCGATGATCGGCGTCCACGGCCTGATCGGCAAATGGCGCGCCGGCTGGCGGCCTAGCAAGCGCAAGACGGCGAAGAAGTAAGTCCTCTTCCCCATTCGGATGGGGAAGTGCCCCGTCATACGGGGCGATGGGGTCATGCGGTTGATGCCGCCTATGACCCCTCCGGCCGCTGCGCGGCCACCTCCCCATTTGAATGGGGAGGCAAGCTCGAGCTCACTGCACCACGATGTTCGGCGCCTTGCGGGCGCCGCGCTGGTTGGCGGAGAGCTGTTTCCAGACGCGGCCGGCGATGTTCTTGTAGACCTGCGCATGGGCGCTGTCGGGCTTCGACACGACGATGGGGTGGCCGCTGTCGGACGTCGTTCGGATGTCGAGATGGAGCGGGACCTCGCCGAGGAACGGCACGCCGAGCTTGTCGGCTTCCTCGCGGGCGCCGCCATGGCCGAAGATTTCCGAGCGCTCGCCGCAGTGGGGGCAGAGGAAGTAGCTCATGTTCTCGACGATGCCGAGCACCGGCACCGCGACCTTGCGGAACATGTTGAGGCCCTTGCGGGCGTCGACCAGGGCGATGTCCTGCGGCGTCGAGACGATGACGGCGCCCGCGAGGGCAACGCGCTGGGCCAGCGTGAGCTGGGCGTCGCCGGTGCCCGGCGGCATGTCGACCACCAGCACGTCGAGGTTGCCCCACTCGACGTCGCGCAGCATCTGCTCCAGCGCGCTCGACACCATGGGGCCGCGCCAGATCATCGGCGTGTCCTCGTTCACGATGTAGCCGATCGACATGGTCTTCAGCCCGTACTTCTCGATCGGCTTCAGCATCTTGCCGTCGGCCGACTCAGGCTTCTCCGTCACCCCCAGCATGCGCGGCATCGAGGGGCCGTAGATGTCGGCATCGAGCAGCCCCGTCGTCAGCCCGTTGGCGGCGAGGCCGAGCGCCAGGTTGACGGCGGTGGTCGACTTGCCGACGCCGCCCTTGCCCGAGGCCACGGCTATAATGTGCTTCACGCCCGGCACGTCGATCCGGCCGCCGCCGCCGGTCGTCTTGGCTGCGGGCGCGCCATGACTGTGGCCGTGATGTCCGCCCTGTGCGGGCGGCGGGGGTGGTGCGGCGCGCTCTGCCGTCATCACGGCGGTTGCCGAGAGGACACCGGGCATGGCCCGAATCGCCTGTTCGCAGGCCTGGCGCAGCGGCTCTAGCGCCGTGCCGCGCGCCGGATCGACCTCCAGGGTGACTGCGACGTGGCCGGCGCGGGTTACGACACCGCTCACCATGCCGAGTGCCGCGACGCTGCGGCCCGTCACAGGATCCATTACGGTATCGAGAACCTTGCGGACGGTCGATTCGGTGATTTCCGCCATGTTCTGCTGCTTCCGCTGCGGCGCAATTTCACGTCTGCCGCTTGATTGAAGGTGGGCCTGTGGTCACATATATGCAGAGCGTCTGGAAATCAAAAGAGACAACGCGCCCAAGCGCGGTGATAAGCGGCAGCAGGGGCCCTGAGGTGAAAAATGGCGTGGAATAACAACGGCGGCGGCGGCCCCTGGGGTGGCGGCGGCGGCAGTGGCGGCGGCGGCGGCGGTCCCTGGGGCGGCGGCGGCGGCGGTGGCGGTGGCGGTGGCGGTGGCAACAAGGGCGGTGGCGGCGGTCCGTTCGGCTCGCGGCGCCCGCCCGACATGGAAGACGTGATCCGCAAGGGTCAGGAGCGCCTCAAGAACCTCATGCCCGGCGGCTTCGGCACCTACAAGGGCATCGCCCTCGTTATCCTGGGCGCCCTTGTGATCTGGCTGGCCACCGGCTTCTTCCGCGTGCAACCCAACCAGCAGGCCATTCAGCTCGTGTTCGGCAAGCCCTACGGCAAACCCGTCGAGCCCGGCCTGCACTACAATTTGCCGGCCCCGATCGGCGACCGCGTGGTCGTGAATGTGCAGGACCAGCGTCGCACCGTCATCGGCTCGCGCGGCGCCCCGGCGTCGACGCCTTACAGCCGCGGTCCGCGCCCGACGTCGACGGAAAACCTGATGCTGACTGGCGACGAGAACATCGTCGACATCGAATTCGCGGTGCTGTGGCAGATCAAGGACGTGTTCAACTATGCATTCGACGTGCGCAATCCCGAGGAGAACGTGCGGGCCGGCGCCGAGGCCGCGATGCGTGAAATAATCGGCAAGTCGAACCTGCAATATGCCCAGACCGAGGGCCGCAGCCGCATCGAGCAGGACACCAAGGACCTGCTGCAGCGCATCCTCGACGAATACGGGCTGGGCGTCCGTATCTCGCAGATCCAGCTCCTGCGCGTCGACCCGCCCCAGGAAGTCATCGCGGCGTTCCGCGACGTCCAGGCGGCGCGCGCCGACAAGGAGAAGCTGATCAACGAGGGCAATACCTACCGCAATCAGCAGCTCCCGCGCGCAAAGGGCGAGGCCGAATCGATCGTCCAGCGCTCCGAAGCCTACAAGGCCGAGACCGTGGCGCGGGCGAGCGGTGACGCCCAGCGCTTCGACCAGGTCTATGAGCAGTGGGCCAAGGCCAAGGACATCACGACCGAGCGTCTCTACCTCGACATGATGGAAGAGGTGTTGCGCAACGTGAACAAGGTCCTGGTCGACAAGGGAACGACCAACAACGGCGGCGTGCTGCCCTATCTGCCGCTGCCCGAGCTGCGCTCGGGCCAGACTCCGGGTGTCGGGCCACAGCCGCCGCGCGCACCCCAGCCTCTGCCGGGAGCCACGCGATGAGCAACCGTTCGATCATCGCGCTGATCGCCCTCGCGATCGTTGGCTTCCTCGTGAGCCAGACCTTCTACACGGTCGACCCGACCAAGCAGGTCCTGGTCCGGCAGTTCGGCGCCATCGTGGGCGAGCCGAAGACCGCGCCCGGCCTCTACGCCAAGCTGCCGCTGATCCAGGACATCCAGCGGATCGACCGTCGACTGCTCGACTATGAAGCCGAGGAGTTCGAGATCATTGCCGGCGATCAGAAGCGCCTCGTGGTCGATGCCTATGCCCGCTACAAGATCGTCGCGGCCAAGCTTTACGCACAGACCGTGCCGGGAGGTGAGACGACCCTGCGCGGGCTGCTCGACTCGCTGATCAACTCCGAGATCCGCGGCGTCCTCTCGTCGGTGCCCCTGCATGCGGTGCTGACCGACCAGCGCGCCAACCTGATGGACGAGATCACCAAGCGGGTTAACGCCAAGACCATGGAACTGGGGGTCGAGACGGTCGACGTGCGCATCAAGCGCGCCGACCTGCCCCAGGCCAACTCCCAGTCGGTCTACAACCGCATGAAGACCGACCGCGAGCGCGAGGCCGGCCAGCTCCGCGCCGAGGGCGACGAGGAGAATGCCCGCATCAAGGCGACGGCCGACCGCGAGGTAGCGGTCATCAAGGCCGATGCTGGGCTGAAGGGCCAGATCCTGAAGGGCGAGGCGGATGCCTCGGCGACCGAGATCTACGCCAAGGCGTTCACCAAGGACAAGGAGTTCTACGCCTTCTACCGGCGTATGGAGGCCTACAAGCAGGCGTTCGGCTCGGGTGGCTCGACCATGCTGCTGAGCCCGGACAACGACTTCTTCCGCTTCTTCAACGACCCGTCGGGGCTCCCGGCCCCGAAGCAGTAGGAACCGGCAAGGATCGTACCGAACCGGCGGCTGTGGCACTCCTGCCACGCCGCCGGTTTCTTTTTGGCCACGCGCCAGAAACGCAGCAAATCCGGGCTCGATAACGACCTCTTTATTTGCGCCACAATCGGCTCGCAGTTAGAGAGAAGCTCTAACGCGCGGCGCCGGCCGTATCGACCGTTTGGCCTTGAGCGCCGTTGGAGGTCGGTCGTGATTCTAGCTGATTTTCAAGGCTATTTCAGAGGGGCCGTTCTCGCGGCCATTGCATCTGTCGGGCTCGTCGCGACGGAGCCCGCTTGGGCGCGCCAGCCGACGGAGAGCTTCTCCGAGCTGGTCGACAAGCTGATGCCGACCGTCGTCAACATCACGACCACTCAGAACGTCCCCCAGCAGGGGCCGCGTCTGCGGGACATGCCGCAGCTTCCGCCCGGCTCGCCCTTCGAGGAACTCTTCAAGGATTTCTTCGACAAGCGCGGCGGCGAGGAGCAGCAGAAGCGCCGCGGTACCTCGCTCGGCTCCGGCTTCGTGATCGATGGCGAAGGCTACATCGTCACCAACAACCACGTGATCCAGGGCGCCGAGGACATCACGGTCATCTTCCGCGACGACACCCAGCTCAAGGCCAAGCTGATCGGCTCCGACAGCCGTATCGACCTCGCGTTGCTCAAGGTCGAGCCGCCCAACAAGAAGCCGCTGCCCGCGGTCAAGTGGGGCGATTCCGACAAGTCGCGGGTCGGCGACTGGGTGATCGCCATCGGCAATCCGTTCGGAATGGGCCATTCGGTGACCGCCGGCATCATCTCGGCGCGCGGCCGGTCGTTGAACGATTCGCTCGACGATTACCTGCAGACCGACGCCGCCATCAACAAGGGTAACTCGGGCGGCCCGCTGTTCAACACCGACGGCGAGGTGATCGGCGTCAACACGGCGATCTACTCGCCCTCCGGTACGAATGCGGGTCTCGCCTTCTCGATCCCGTCGAACCTCGTGAAGCAGGTCGCCGACCAGCTGCGCGAATTCGGCAAGGTCAAGCGCGGCTGGATCGGCGTCAGCTACCAGAGCGTCACCGACGACATCGCCGATTCGTTCGGGCTCGATCGCGCCCGCGGCGTGCTGGTGGCCAATGTCACGGCCGACGGGCCGGCCGCCAAGGCGGGCCTGAAGCGCAACGACATCATCGTCTCGTTCGGCGGCCAGGATGTTCTCGACCTGAGGCGCTTCCCGAAGATCGTCGCCAACGCCCGGGTCGGCAGCACAGTCGACGTCGTCGTCTGGCGCGGCGCCAAGGAAGTGCCCCTGAAGCTCCGGGTCGGTGAGCAGGAAGAGGCCGAGAAACAGAACACCTCGGCGCAGGGCGCGAAGAAGCCGAGCCCGCCCGACCAGCCGGTGACCTCGACCATCGAGCAGCTCGGCCTGACCCTGCAGAAGGTCACCGACCAGCTGCGCGAGCGCTATGGCCTGTCCGACCAGGTGAAGGGCGTGATCGTCACCAAGGTGGCCCCCAACAGCCCCGCCGCCGAGAAGCAGCTGCAGCCGGGCGACGTCATCCTCGAGGTCGACCAGAAGCCGGTGACGACTCCGCAGGAGGTGACCGACCTCGTGACCAAGCTGCAGCAGCAGAAGAAGCGTTCCGTGCTCCTCTTCGTCGAACGCCAGGGCGACCCCCGCTTCGCGGCGCTCCGGCTGCAGAAGTAGCTTCCGATACCAAGAGAAAAGGCCGCGCATCGCGCGGCCTTTTTTTGTTTCCGGGCGGGGTGGGAGGTCAGCCGACGTTCACGACAAGCTTGCCGAAGTTCTCGCCCTTCAGCAGGCCCATGAAGGCCCCGGGTGCCTTCGCAAGGCCGTCGATCACCGTCTCGCGGCTCTTCAGCTTGCCGGAGGCCACGAGCCCGCCGACCTCGTTCACGAACTCGCCCATCAGGGCCACGTGGTCGGAGACGATGAAGCCCTGCAGGGTGAGGCGGCGCTGGACGATGGTGAACATCTTCTCCGGGCCGGCGATCGGCGTGGCATCCTGGTATTCGGAGATGGCGCCGCAGAAGGCGACGCGGCCGAAATTGTTGAGGCGCGCGAAGACGGCGTGGAAGATCCTGCCGCCGACATTCTCGAAATCGGCATCGATTCCCTGCGGGCAGAGCTTGTCGAGCACCGCGCCGACATCGCTCTCGGTCTTGTGATTGAAGCAGGCATCGTAGCCCGCCTCGCGCACCGCCCACTGGCACTTCTGCTCGTCGCCGGCGCAGCCCACGACGCGGGCGCCGGCAAGCTTGGCGAGCTGGCCCGCCACCTGCCCCACGGCGCCGGTCGCGGCCGACACGAACACCGTCTCGCCCGCCTTGGGCTTGCAGATGTGCTTGATGCCGTACCAGGCGGTGAAGCTGGGCATGCCCAGCACGCCGAGATAGGCCGAGAGCGGCAGGCCGGCCGGGTCGATCTTGCGCAGGCCCTTGCCGTCATGGACCGTGTGGGTGGCCCAGTTCAGCATACCCATCACGATGTCGCCCCTGGCGAAGCGCGGGTTCTTCGACTCGATCACCTCGCCGATCGAGCCGCCGGTCAGCGGCTTGTCGAGCTCGAACGGCGGCGTGTAGGAGCGCAGCTCGGTCATGCGCGGCCGCATGTAGGGATCGAGCGACAGGAAGCGCTGGGCGATCAGGATCTGGCCCTCGGCGAGGGCGGGCAAGGCAACGGTCTCGGCACGGAAACAGTCTGCGGTGACGTCGCCCTCGGGGCGCCGGGCGAGGACGATCTGCTGGATGTCGGTCATGGGTCTTTCCTCTCTTCGAAGTCGTTGCGGCGATAGCCCTGCAGGTAGAGCAGCGCGGTGAGATCGCCATGGTCGATGCGGGCCGGCACCTGGGCCGCCACGGCCGGCTTGGCGTGGAAGGCGACGCCGAGGCCGGCGGCCTTCAGCATCGGCAGGTCGTTGGCGCCGTCGCCCACGCTTATCGCGTCCGCGTCGCCAAGGCCACGCTCTCCGGCCAGCCGCCGCAGGGTCGTGAGCTTCGCCTCCTTGCCCAGGATGGGATGCGCCACCGTCCCGGCCAGGGAGGCACCGTCGTGCTCCAGCACGTTGGCAGCATCGAGGTCGAAGCCCAGCGCCTTGCGCACCATCGCCGTGAAGTGGGTGAAGCCGCCCGACACCAGCGCGCAGTAGGCGCCGTGCCTCTGCAGGGTCGCGACCAGGGTGGCGCCGCCCGGCATGTAGCGGATACGCGTCGCGGCCTCGTCTAGGCGGCCGACGGGCAGGCCCTTCAGCAGGCCGACCCGCTCCTCCAGCGCGCCGGCGAAATCGATCTCGCCGTTCATGGCGCGGGCGGTGATGCCGGCGATCTTCTCGCGCAGGCCCAGGAAGTCGGCCAGCTCGTCGAGCATCTCGTTGTGGATCATGGTCGATTCCATGTCCGCGACCAGCAGCTTCTTGCGGCGTCCCTCCGCCGGCAGAACGACCGCGTCGACGCCGGCCAGGCTCACGGAGGCGGCCGTCCCCTCGAACGGCAGGTCGCAGGCGATTCCCTTGTCGAGCCAGTCGGGCGCGCCGACGGTGGCACCGGCTCCCTTCAGGGCTTCGATGGCTGAGGCCACGGCCGCGTCGGTCACGGCGGGGCGGGCGGGATCGGAGATCAGGACAAGGACGTTTTTCACGCTCCCGGCTCTAGCGGCGGGGTCGCGGATTTGCAAACAGTGCGCCGGCTCATGACATCGCACCCACAGGATCGCGTCATTGTCGTCACCGGACCGACCGCCAGCGGCAAGTCGGCGCTGGCGCTCGAACTCGCCGAACGTCGCGGCGGCACGGTGATCAATGCCGATGCGATGCAGACCTATGACGCTTTCCCGATCCTGACGGCGCAGCCGACGGAGGAGGAGCGGGCGCGGGTGCCGCACACGCTCTACGGCGTGCTGCCGCTCAGCGAGACCGTGTCGGCCGCTCGCTGGCGTACGTTCGCAGCGGCCGAGATCGACCGGGTGCTGAAGGAAGGCCGCGTGCCCATCCTGTGCGGCGGTTCGGGCCTCTATATTCGCACGCTGATGCAGGGAATTGCCCCCATTCCAGAGGCGCCGCCCGAATTGCGCGAACAGGCGAACGACGACTGGGTCGCTCTGGGCGCCGCGGCGTTCCGCGAGCGGCTGGCCGGCCACGACCCCGCGATTGTCGCCAGGTTGAAGCCAGGTGACCGCCAGCGCCATGTCAGGGCCTGGGAGGTTTGGCAGGCCACCGGCCGGGCGCTCAGCGACTGGCAGCAGGGCGAGGCCTCGGCGGCGCCCTGGCGGTTCGCGACCGTGCTGCTGGCGCCTGGGCGCTCCTGGCTGCGCGAGCGGATCGAGCGGCGGTTCGACGTGATGCTTGAGCAGGGTGTCGTGGCGGAGGCACGTGCCGTCTTCGACCAGCAGCCCGATCCGGTCTGGCCGGGCCTGAAGGCCCACGGCGCGCCCGAGCTGTTTCGCCATTTCCGGGACGAGCTTTCCCTTGGGGATGTCCGCCGCATCGCGATCGACCACACACGGCAATATGCCAAGCGCCAGATGACGTGGTTCAGGCACCAGATGACACCAGATTTGGTATTTGAGGGGAGCCCTGATCAAGCTTTAGGCTCGGCTGAGAAATATTTGGACAATCTGGAGGTCTGAAACTTTGCGTTTCGATCTTTTCGATTGACCGCCCCAAACCTCGCCTCTATCTTCCGCCGCGCCGCAAAACGCCCGTTTTGCGGCACATTTGTCAAAAGGAGATCGCTGTGTTGAAGCCCGAGGAGTCCGCCACGACTGGCGCCGATCTGTTGGTGAAAGCCTTGATCGACGAGGAAGTCGAGGTCGTCTTCGGCTATCCCGGCGGTGCGGTCCTTCCAATCTATGATTCGCTCTTCAAGCAGAACCGGCTGCGTCACATCCTGGTGCGCCATGAGCAGGCGGCCGTCCACGCCGCCGAGGGCTATGCCCGCTCGACCGGCAAGGTCGGCGTGGTGCTGGTGACCTCCGGCCCCGGCGCGACCAATGCCGTGACCGGCCTGACCGACGCGCTGATGGATTCGATCCCGATCGTCTGCCTGACCGGCCAGGTGCCGACCCACCTGATCGGCAACGACGCCTTCCAGGAAGCCGACACGACCGGCATCACGCGCCCCTGCACCAAGCACAATTACCTGGTGAAGGCCGTGAGCGACCTCGCGCGTACGGTCCACGAGGCCTTCTACGTGGCGCGCTCCGGCCGTCCGGGCCCGGTCGTTATCGACCTGCCCAAGGACGTGCTGATGAACAAGCACGAGTACACGGCGCCGCCCAAGGTCGCGGTGACGCACAAGAGCTACCGGCCGCAGACCCAGCCCGACCCGAAGAAGATCGAGCAGGCGATCGAGATGATCGCCAATGCGAAACGCCCGGTGTTCTACGCCGGCGGCGGCATCATCAACGCCGGCCCCAAGGCGTCGAAGCTGCTGACGCAGCTCGTGCACCTGACGGGCTACCCGGTCACCAACACGCTGATGGGCCTCGGCGCGTTCCCGGCGTCGGACAAGCAGTTCCTCGGCATGCTGGGCATGCACGGTACCTACGAAGCCAACTTGGCGATGCACGGCTGCGACGTGATGATCAACATCGGCGCGCGCTTCGACGATCGCATCACCGGCAACCTGACGAAGTTCTCGCCGGGCTCGAAGAAGATCCACGTCGATATCGATCCGTCGTCGATCAACAAGAACGTCCGTGTCGACCTCGCCATCGTGGGCGATGCCGGCATCGTGCTGGAAGAGCTCCTGAAGGCCTGGAAGGCCAAGCAGCCCAAGGTCGACCAGAAGGCGCTGAAGGCGTGGTGGGCCGAGATCGACGGCTGGCGCGGGCGCAACTGCCTCGCCTATACGCCGAGCAAGCAGGTGATCAAGCCGCAGTACGCGCTGGAGCGGCTCTACCACCACATCAAGGACAAGGACCACTACATCACCACCGAGGTGGGCCAGCACCAGATGTGGGCGGCGCAGTTCCTGAAGTTCGAGCAGCCCAACCGCTGGATGACCTCGGGCGGCCTCGGCACCATGGGCTACGGCTTCCCGGCGGCGCTGGGTGTCCAGATCGCCCATCCCGAGGCGCTGGTCATCGACGTGGCGGGCGAGGCCTCGATCCTGATGAACATCCAGGAGCTTTCGACGGCGGCGCAGTATCGCCTGCCGGTGAAGATCTTCGTCCTCAACAACCACTACATGGGCATGGTCCGGCAGTGGCAGGAACTGCTGCACGGCGGCCGCTATTCGGAGAGCTATTCGGAGTCGTTGCCCGACTTCGTGAAGGTCGCCGATGCGTTCGGCGCCAAGGGCCTGCGCTGCGACGATCCCGCCAAGCTCGACGACACGATCAAGGAGATGATCGAGCTGAAGCACCCGGTCATCGTCGACGTCATCGTCGACGAGAAGGAGAACTGCTTCCCGATGATCCCCTCGGGCGCGGCCCACAACGAGATGCTGCTGGGTCCCGACGACAAGCAGTCCGCGAAGGTGTCGGAAGAAGGCATGGTGCTGGTGTGAGCAAGGATTCCGCTATCGTCGCCCATACCATCTCCGTGCTGGTGGCCAACGAGCCGGGCATTCTCGCGCGCGTGGTCGGCCTGTTCTCCGGCCGCGGCTACAACATCGAGAGCCTGACCGTCGCGGAGACCAACGCGAAGGAAAGCCAGTCGCGCATCACCATCGTGACCAAGGGCACGCCGATGATCATCGAGCAGATCAAGGCGCAGCTCGATCGCCTGGTGCCGGTCTATCGCGTGCGCGACCTCACGGTCGAGGGCCCGCACATCGAGCGCGAGCTGGCGCTGGTGAAGGTGAAAGGCGTCGGCGAAAAGCGCGTCGAGGCGCTGCGCCTGGCGGACGTGTTCCGCGCCAAGGTGATCGACGCCAAGTCCGATTCCTTCGTCTTCGAGGTCACCGGCAACACCGACAAGGTGCAGACCTTCATCGGGCTGATGGAGGACCTGGGCCTGGTCGACGTCGTCCGCACCGGCATCGTCGCCATGTCGCGCGGCGGCGAGGCGCTCTGATCGAACACTTCCCCATTCACATGGGGAAGTGCCCCGTCATACGGGGCGATGGGGTCATGGGCGTCGCAAAGCCATGACCCCTCCGTCGGCGTAAGACGCCGCCACCTCCCCATTTGAATGGGGAGGATAATGACTCAGTAGTTCGACAGCCCCTTGATCGAGGCCACCCGGCCCTCGATCTCGGCCAGGTTGGCCGGCGTCTTGGCGATCACGAACAGCGCCTGGGTGCGCCCGTTCATCTGCAGTGGGTCGCCGCCCTCGCGCTGCTGCATCTCGCCCAGGAAGGTGCCGGCCGGGCGGCAGGTCGGGGTGGCGCTCAGCCCGCCGAAATTGACCCCGGGATAGCGCAGGCAGATCTGGGTGATCTGCTGGCCGCTGGAATCGCTGGTGTTCTCGACCGTCCACTGGCCCTGGAAGATGCGCCGCTGGCCGACCATCCAGACCAGGTCGCGGCCGTCCGCCGTCGAATAGTGGATCTGGGCGGGTCCGCTGCCGCGGGTCCACAGCCAGGTGTGGTTGCCCATCGCCCGCGCGGCGCCGTGGACGGTCGAATTCTCCACTGCGTAATCGATGCCGGTCATCGGGGTGGCCGGGTTCGTCGGGGCGTCGGAGGGCTCGCTGCAGGCAACGAGCGCGAGTGCCAGGGACGCGAGGACGGACGCGGGAACGAAGGCGGAGCGAAGGGACATAGCGGGCTTTCCTCGGGAATCTACGGGGCTTGGGTTGCCCTCCGTGAGGCATACCATATGTAGAAGCGCAAGGGGGACATGCGATAAGGCGGGATTCGAGGCTGGTTTTTGCGAGCGGGGTTGTCTACTAACCCCCGTTCTTTGCAAGAAGCAGCTGCCAGGAGGATTGGCCCCTATGCGTGTCTACTACGATCGTGATGCCGACGTGAACCTGATCAAGGGCAAGAAGGTCCTGGTCGTCGGCTACGGCAGCCAGGGTCATGCCCACGCCATGAACCTTCGCGATTCGGGCGTCAAGGACGTGCGCATTGCGCTGAAGCCCGGCTCGGCCACGATCAAGAAGGCCGAGGGCGCCGGCTTCACCGTGATGAGCCCGGCCGACGGCGCCAAGTGGGCCGACATCGTGATGATGCTGACCCCGGACGAGCTGCAGTCGGACATCTACAACGCCGACCTCGCCGGCAACATGAAGCAGGGCGCGGCGCTGGCCTTCGCGCACGGCCTCAACGTCCACTTCAATCTGCTGACGCCGCGTCCCGACCTCGACGTGTTCATGATCGCGCCGAAGGGCCCCGGTCACACCGTGCGCTCCGAGTATGTGCGCGGCGGCGGCGTGCCCTGCCTCGTGGCGGTGGCGCAGAACTCCTCGGGCAACGCGCTCGAGATCGCGCTGAGCTACTCCTCGGCGGTGGGCGGCGGTCGCGCCGGCACCATCGAGACCTCGTTCAGGGAAGAGTGCGAGACCGACCTGTTCGGCGAGCAGGTCGTGCTGTGCGGCGGCCTCGTCGAGCTGATCAAGGCCGGTTTCGAGACGCTGGTCGAGGCGGGCTACGCGCCGGAGATGGCGTACTTCGAGTGCCTGCACGAAGTGAAGCTGATCGTCGACCTCATCTTCGAGGGCGGCATCGCCAACATGAACTACTCGATCTCCAACACCGCCGAGTACGGCGAGTACCGTTCGGGCCCGCGCATCGTGACGGCCGAGACCAAGGCCGAGATGAAGCGCGTTCTGGAAGACATCCAGTCCGGCCGCTTCGCGCGCGACTGGATGCTCGAGAACAAGGTCAACCAGGCCTCGTTCAAGGCGATGCGCAAGCGCATGTCGGAGCACCCGATCGAGGAGATCGGCGAGAAGCTGCGCGGCATGATGCCGTGGATCAAGGAAAAGGCCTTGGTGGACAAGGCGCGCAACTAGTTGCGTGCCGGCGGGCGGCAGCGCTTGTAATCAAGCGCGAGAGCCCGCGCGGTCCAGAAAGAATGAAGGCGCCGAAACCCGGCGCCTTTTTCTTGTCTGTTCTGCACCCGGCGCGTGTGAACGCGCCTCAAATCATATACCCACCGCCCGACGCATCGAGCATCGCACCGGTGATGAACGAAGACTCGTCCGACAGCAGCCACAGCACCGCCTGCGCGATCTCGGTCGAGGTGCCGACGCGGCGCATCGGGATCGACGCTTCGATGCTCGCACGGAAAGCTGGGTCCTTCAGCCGTCCCTCGGTCATCTCGGTCAGCACCATGCCGGGCCGCAGGGAGTTCACGCGGATGCCCTCGGCCGCGACCTCGCGGGCGAAGCCCTTGGTGAAGGCGTCAACCGCGCCCTTGCTCGCGGCGTAGGCCGAGGAGCCCAGCCGTCCGCCGAGCGTCGCCGCCATCGACGAGACATTGACGATCGCACCGCCCTTGCCGCCATGCCTGGTCGACATGCGCCGGGCCGCCTCGCGACAGCACAGCATCAGGCCGGTGACGTTTATGGCGAACAGGTTGGCCAGCACCTCGGCGTCGTATTCGTCGACCCGGCCGCGCCTGCCGTTGCTGCCGGCGCTGTTGACCAGGTGGGTGATCGGCCCCAGCGCCTTCTCGGTTTCCTCGAACAGGCGCACGATGTCGGCCTCGCGCGCCATGTCGCCGGGCAGGGCGATGGCCTTGCCGCCCTTCGCCTCGATATCGGCCACGACCTGCTTCGCCTGCGTGTCGCGGGTCCGGTAATTGATGGCGATGCTGTAGCCGCGCGTCGCCGCGCGACGGGCGGTCTCGGCGCCGATGCCCGAGGCGCCGCCGGTGATCAGGAGGGTTTTGCTCATGGGCCGATGGTATAGTGCCCGCGAGGATTCGGGAGGAAAATCATGAAGGCCGCCGTTCTGTTCAAGCCCAACGAGCCGTTGCAGGTCGTCGAGTGCGAACTCGATCCGCCCAAGGCGATGGAAGTGCGTGTGAAGATGAAGGCCTCGGGCGTCTGCCAGAGCGACTGGCACATCATGAACGGCGACTGGCCCTCGCCGATGCCGATCGTGCCGGGCCACGAGGCGGCGGGCGAGATCCTCGAATGCGG
>JBILYJ010000499.1:0-4129 GCA_044377795.1 Reyranella sp.
GGACGTCGCGGGCAGGGCCTGCGGCGCCAGCCTGCCCAATCCCTTCACCGACGCCATCCTGACCGGCAAGGCCCGTTACACGATGGACGTTGCGATGGAGGGCATGTTGCACCTCAAGGTGCTGCGCTCGCCGCACGCCCATGCACGCATCGTCCGCATCGACAGGACCGCGGCGCTGGCGGTACCCGGCGTGGTCGCCGTCTACACCTGGGAGGACGTGCCGCGCCGGCTCTACAGCACGGCGCTGCACGAGGACCACCTCGTCGATCCCGACGACACCTACATGCTCGACAATGTCGCGCGCTTCGTCGGACAGCGGATCGCGGCCGTGGTGGCCGAGAGCGAGGGCGCGGCCGAAGCCGGCTGCCGGGCGCTCGTCGTCGAATACGAGCTGCTGCCGGCGGTTTTCGACCCGGTCCAGGCCATGCAGCCGGGCGCCCCCCTGCTCCATGACAAGGACGTCCTCACCAGCGACGGCAACATCTACTGCGACCTGCAGGGCGAGATCGGCGACGTTGCCAAGGGATTCGAGCAGGCCGACGTCATTCACGAGCAGACCTACTCGACATCGCGGGTCCAGCACGTCCATCTCGAGACCCACGGTTCGATCGCCTGGCAGGGCGAGGACCGGCGCTGGCACGTCCGGACCAGCTCGCAGGGCCCTTTCGCGGCCCAGAAGAAGCTCTGCTACCTGATGGGGCTCAAGGCGCGCGACCTGCATGTCTTCACCGAGCGGGTCGGCGGCGGCTTCGGCGGCAAGCAGGAGATGATCTCGGAAGACCTCGTCCTGTTCGCCACGATGAAACTCGGCCGTCCCGTCAAATGGGAATGGACGCGCGAGGACGAGTTCGTCGGCGCCACTACGCGGCACCAGATGACGACCCATGTAAGGATCGGCGCCCGCAAGGACGGCACCCTGACCGCCATGGACGTGCGCGTCGTGTCCAACACCGGCGCCTACGGCAATCATGGCAGCGAGACGCTGGCGGCCGCCATGGGCAGCCCGATCGCGGCCTATCGCTGCGACAACAAGAGGGGCGCCGGCTTCGCCGTCTATACCAACATGGTGCCGGGCGGCGGCTTCCGCGGCTACGGCGCCTCGCAGACGACTTTCGCAATCGAGTGCGCGATCGACGAGCTGGCCCGCCTCCTCGACATCGATCCCATCGAGATGCGGCGCAGGAACGTCGTGCGGCCGGGCGATAACATCGAATCGATCTGGAAGGAGCCCAGCGACGCGAGCTTCGGCAGCTATGGCATCGCCGAATGCCTCGACATCGTCGAGCGCGAGCTGGCGCGGGGCAACGGCATCTCGAAGCCTGACGGCGAGGACTGGGCCGAGGGAACGGGCGTGGCGCTGGCCATGCTCGAATGCGGGCCGCCGACCGAGCATCGGTCCGGCGCCGAGATGAAACTTCTTGCCGACGGCACCTATCATCTGGCCGTCGGCTCGTCGGAAATGGGTAATGGCATCACCACGGCGCACAAGCAGATTGCCGCGGCAGTCCTGGGTGTGCGCGCCGGCGACATCGCCATCGTCAATGCCGACACCGACCTCACGCCCTACGACACCGGTACCTTCGCCAGCACCGGCACCGTCGTCGCGGGCAAGGCCGTCCACATCACGGCCCAGGCGATGTGCCTGGACATCCTCGACTTCGCCGGCCGGCACACCGGCACCGATCCGGAACGGTGCCGGCTGGACCGCGACGCGGTCGTCTGCGGCGACCGGCGAATCCCGCTCAGCGAGCTGCATGCCGCCGGTGCCACGGTTGACCATCGCTTCACGATCAGCCGCAAGGCCTATCTCTCGCCGCGCACCATCGCCTTCAACGTGCAGGGCGTGCGGCTCGCGGTCCATCGCATCACCGGCGAGATCCGCATCCTGCACAGCGTGCATGCCGCCGACATTGGACGCCCGATCAACCCCATGCAGTGCCGGGGCCAGCTCGATGGCGCGATCGCCATGGGATACGGCTGGGCGCTGACCGAGAACATGGTCCACGACGAGGGGCACATGGTGAACGCGCAGCTGCGCAACTATCGGATTCCGACTTACGCCGACACGCCGCACACCGACATCTTCTTCGCCGGCACGATCGACTCCATCGGCCCGCTGGGCGCCAAGTCCCAGGGCGAATGCGGCATCAATCCGGTGGCGCCGGCCGTCGCGAACGCCCTGGTCGACGCGACCGGCGTGCGTTTCTCCCATCTGCCGTTCACGCCCGACCGGCTGTTCGAGAGGCTCGCGGCGAAGTCGTGAGCGCGCCCCCGGCCAGTCCCGAGCCCAGCGTCAGCATCGTGACGCAGACCTGCGTGCGACCCGAGTGTGACGAGGACTTCGCCCGCTGGCAGGGTGAGACCAGCGCCTTCATCCGGCATTTTCCGGGCTTCATCGAACAGAGACTCCTGCCGCCCAACCCGCCGCTCCAGGTCGACTGGGTGATCCTGCAGCGCTTCGCCGGTCTCACCGACGCCCAGCGCTGGCTGGCCTCGGCGGAGCGCAAGACACGCATCGACGGCGCCGCCCCGATGCTGATCGGCCGCGACGACGTGCACATCGTCCAGGACGAGGCCGGCGGCACCCGATCGGCACCGGTCTCTGCCATCATCTCCACCCGGGTCAGGCCCGGCAAGGAAGCGGAGTACCATGCCTGGGTACGCCGCATCGCAGCCGAGCAATCGAGGGCTCCGGGTCTCCAGGGTTATCGCTTCGAGCCGCCGGTGCCCGGCGTGCAGGAACATTTCATCGCCATCCTGCGCTTCGATACCGAGGCCAACCTGCGGGCCTGGCTCGATTCGCCCGTTCGCCAGGCCCTCCTCAAGGAAGCGGCGGAGCTCACCGAAGAATCCCACGCGCGCATCGCCAGCTCGGGTTTCGAGCAGTGGTTTCGCGATGCCACCCCCGGCGACGCGCCCCTGCCGGTGTGGAAGATGGACATGCTCGTCCTGCTGATGCTCTACCCGATCGTGATGCTGTTCGGGTACTTCATCGGCACCCCCCTGCTCGACCGGGAGCTTCACCTGCCCTTCGCGGTCTCGCTCTTCGTAGGCAACATCGCAAGCGTCTTCCTGACCGGCTACCTCGTGCCGTGGATCGCCGGTCGCTTCGGATGGTGGCTGCGGCCGGCGCCGGGCAGGGAGCTCCGGACCAACCTCCTGGGTGCCGCGTTCATATCGGCGATTTGCGTAGCGATGGTCTTCCTGTTCCTGCGCCTGTCGTGAGACCGAGTGTTCGGGCCTGTGAGACGATAGCGAATTCGCGTAATGTCGGGTCATGACGTTACTGCACGGGGCGAAGCAGCTCCTCGGGAGAATGGCGACAGCCGCCACCAAGGCGCGAGCCGATCGAGAGGCAGCAGCGCCCTCCACCGAGGTCGAGCTCCTGACGGCCGCCAAGCCGTTGCAGATGACGCGGATGAACGCCGCTTTCGCACCGCTGGTCGGCTCGATCCCGCTGTCCTGCCTCGACACCCCCTCGATGATGTCCCTTCCGGAGAAGCAGTTCCTGTTCGGACTGGCCAGCCGCTACTACGCCGGCACGGGAATCATCGTGGATGCCGGGATCTTCCTCGGAGGATCGACGCGCTGCTTCGGCGAAGGCGTTCGCTCGAATCCGGGGCTGGAAGAGATCACGCGGGCCTGGCCGCAGCCGATCGTTTCGTACGAGAGAGCGATCGTGAACCCCAACATGCCGCTCTTCTTCAAGAAGCATGGCGTCACCCTTTCCGCCGCACCGGGAGAATCGTTCGAATCCGAACTGCGCCGCAACATCGAACCCGTGAAGGACCTCGTCGATCTTCGCATCGGCGATTTCATGGACGCCGCCGAGCTCGACTGCCCGGTCGAAATCCTGTTCCTCGACATTCTCAAGGCGCCTGACCTCAGCCTTCGCGCCTTTCGAATGTTCCATTCGAGACTGATCCCCGGGCGCTCCGTGGTGGTTCATCAGGACTACTTCTTCGAGGAGCTGCCCTGGATAAAGACCCATCAGGAAGCCCTGGCTGACTATTTCGACTTCGTCGGCGAAATCGGCTCGAGCGCCGTATTCCTGTGCCGGAAGGAAATCCCCCGAGCCGTCCTGGACGGGCTCGAGACCGAGCTGCCGCCTGCCGAGCAGCTCCGCCTT
>JBILYJ010000500.1:0-4125 GCA_044377795.1 Reyranella sp.
GCGGCATGTTCGACAGGATGCTCGACATCGCCGACCAGATGTTCGTGCGCTGGGAGCGGTTCGGGCCGAGTGCCGTCATCGAGGTCGCCGACAACATGACGCGGCTCACGCTCGACACGATCGCCCTCTGTGCGTTCGACTACCGGTTCAACAGCTTCTACCAGGACGACATGCATCCCTTCGTTTCCGCCATGGTGGGAACGCTGCAGGAAGCCTCGAACCGTGCGCGCCGGCCGAAGCTGCTGAGCAGCCTGATGTTGTCCAAGGCGCGCCAGTTCCAGGCCGACAAGGAGTTGATGGACAAGGTCGCGCGCGAGCTCATCGCCGAGCGGCGCCGCGATCCGAAGGGCAACGAGAAGAACGACCTGCTCAATCTGATGCTCAACGGCGTCGATCCCGTCACCGGCGAGAAGCTGAGCGACGAGAACATCGGCTATCAGATGATCACCTTCCTGATCGCCGGCCACGAAACCACGAGCGGGCTTCTGTCCTTCGCGACCTATCTGCTGCTCAAGAATCCCGACGTGCTCCAGAAGGCGCGGAGCATCGTCGACGAGGTCCTCGGCGAGGAGGTGCCGAGAGTCGAGCATCTCGCGCAGCTCCGGTACATCGAGCAGATCCTGATGGAGGCGCTGCGTATCTGGCCGACCGCCTCGGTCTTCTCCGTCAGTCCGCACAAGGACACGGTGCTGGCCGGGAAGTACCCGCTCACGACCAAGGACATCGTGATGGTCCTGGAGCCGATGCTCCATCGCGATCCCAAGGTCTGGGGCGACGATGTGGAAGCGTTCAGGCCCGAGCGCTTCGCGCCAGAGAATGCCAGCCAGTTGCCGCCCAATGCCTGGAAGCCTTTCGGCAATGGCGCGCGGGCCTGCATCGGCCGGCCCTTTGCCATGCAGGAAGCCCAGCTTGTCCTCATCCTGATGCTGCAGCGCTTCGATTTCGTGCTCGACGACCCATCCTACACGCTCAAGATCCACGAGACGCTGACGCTCAAGCCCGAAGGCCTGCGCATCCGCGCGCGGGCACGCCGCACGGGGACCTCGCTGCGCCGCAGCGCCGTGCCACCCATGCCACAGAAGGCGCTGACGCCGCAGCCCGCGCGTCGGCCCGCCGCGGATGCCGCCAGCACACCGCTGCTGATCCTCTATGGCAGCAATACCGGCTCGTCGGAGGCGTTCGCCAACCGCATCGCCGACGAGGCGCCGGCGAACGGTTTTGCGCCGACCGTGGCGGCCATGGACGACTATGCGGGCAACCTGCCGCGCGAGGGGGCGATCGTCGTCGTCACGGCGTCCTACGAAGGCCAGCCGCCGGACAATGCCCGCCAGTTCGTCTCCTCTGTCGAGGCGCTGCAGGAGGGTGCGCTGGCCGGTGCACGCTTCGCGGTGTTCGGTTGCGGCAACCGGCAATGGGCGCGCACCTACCAGGCGGTTCCCAAGCGGGTCGATGCAGCCCTCGCCAAAGCCGGCGCCACACGCCTTGCCGAGCGCGGCGAGACGGATTCGGGCGGCGACTTCTTCGGCGCCTTCGACGAATGGTGGGCGGGCTTCCTGCCGCGGCTGCGCGAGGCGCTGGGCAAGGAGGCCGCTGCCGCGCCGGCCGCGTCCGGTCTGCAGGTCGAATACGTCAAGGACGGTCGCGAGGGGGCGCTGCGGCTGGGCGACCTGCAACGGGGCATCGTGGTCGAGAACCGCGAGTTGGTGGACATGAGCGCGCCCAATGCGCGGTCGAAGCGGCACCTGGAATTCTCGCTGCCCGAAGGGATGAGCTACCGCGCCGGCGACTATCTGGCCGTCCTGGCGACTAATCCGCAGGAGCTGGTCGATCGCGTGCTGCGCCGCTTCGGCCTGGCGCGCGACACGCTCGTGGTGCTTCGTCGCGACGGCGCGGCCAGCCTGCCGATCGGCCGGCCGGTCAGCTGCGGCGAGCTGCTGTCCAACTACGTGGAACTGGCCCAGCCCGCGACGCGCGCCCAGGTGGCCGCACTGGCTGCGGCAACGCCCTGTCCGCCCGAGCAGGCCGAACTGGAGGCCATGGCGGGCGAGGCGTACGGCACGCTGGTCCTGAAGCCGCGGTGCAGCGTCCTCGACCTGCTCGACCGCTTCCAGTCCTGCGCGCTGGGCTTCGGTGCCTATCTCGACATGCTGCCGCCCATGCGGGCCCGGCAGTATTCGATCTCCTCGTCGCCGCTGTGGAAGCCCGACCATGTCACGCTGACGGTCGCCGTGGTCGATGCGCCGGCCTACTCGGGAACCGGCACCTTCCGCGGCGTCGCCTCGTCGTACCTGGCGCATCTGCAGCCGGGCGACCGGATCTCGCTCGCGGTGCGCCCGTCGAACGCCCGCTTCCATCCGCCGGCGGATCCCAGGACACCGCTCATCATGATCTGCGCCGGCTCCGGCATCGCGCCGTTTCGTGGCTTCCTGCAGGACCGTGCGACGCAGAAGCAGGGCGGCCAGGATGTGGGAGCGGCCCTGCTCTTCTTCGGCACCAACCATGAAGGCGTCGACTACCTCTATCGCGACGAACTCGCGCGCTGGCAGGCGGCGGGTGTCGTCACGGTCCTCCCGGCCTTTTCGCTGCAGCCCCGGGGCGAGGTCTCGTTCGTCCAGCATCGGGTGTGGGAGGAGCGCGCCCGCATCGTGGAACTCTTCCGGCAGGGCGGCGGCGTCTTTGTCTGCGGCGACGGCCAGTACATGGCGCCGGCCGTACGCGAGACGCTAGTGAGAATCTATCGCGAGGCATCGGGCGCCAGCGAGGCCGATGCGCAGAAGTGGGCCGAGATCGTCGAACACGAGCACGGGCGTTTCGTTTCCGACGTCTTCGCCTGAGCCCCTGCGAATCGGTTTCACATAACCACATTGCGACGGGCCGGGGCCGGGGCTAAGCCAGGGGCGGAAACGCAGAGGATGCCGGTCATGGCTGTTGGCGACAAATATCGTGCGCTGCATGCGCGGTCGCTCCAGGATCCCGAGGGATTCTGGTCCGAGCAGGCGGCGGCGATCGACTGGACGAAGCGCTGGGACAAGGTGCTCGACGGGACGAAGCCGCCTTTCTATCGCTGGTTCGAGGGCGGCGAGCTCAACGCCTGCCACAATGCGCTCGACCGCCATGTCGACGGCGGCCGCGCGGAGCAGGCGGCGCTGATCTACGATTCGCCGCTCACCAACACCAAGAAGACCTTCACCTATCGCGAGCTGCGCGACCAGGTGGCGCGCATCGCCGGGATGATCGCGGCACAGGGTGTGGGCAAGGGGGATCGCGTCATCCTCTACATGCCGATGATCCCGGAAGCGGTTATGGCGATGCTCGCCTGTGCGCGCATCGGCGCGATCCATTCGGTGGTGTTCGGCGGCTTCGCGGCCAAGGAACTGTCGAGCCGCATCGACGACTGCGCGCCGAAGCTGATCCTCACCGCCTCATGCGGGATCGAGCCGTCGCGCATCGTCCAGTACAAGCCGCTGGTCGACCAGGCGATCGAGCAGGCGACACACAAGGTGCAGCGGGTCATCCTGCTGCAGCGGCCGCAATGCGCCGCTGCGATGGTTCCCGGTCGCGACCTCGACTGGAACGAGGCCCTCGCCACCGCGCAGCCGGCTGCTTGCGTGCCGGTGAAGGCCACCGATCCGCTCTACATCCTCTACACGTCGGGCACGACCGGCCAGCCCAAGGGCGTGGTGCGCGACACCGGCGGCTACTGCGTGGCGCTCGCCTGGTCGATGAAGAACCTCTACGGCGTCCAGCCGGGCGAGGTCTACTGGTGCGCCTCGGACGTGGGTTGGGTCGTGGGCCACAGCTACATCGTCTACGGGCCGCTGATCCACGGCGCGACGACGATCCTCTACGAGGGCAAGCCGGTCGGCACGCCCAACGCCGGCGCCTTCTGGCGCGTGATCTCCGAGCACAAGGCGATGGCGCTGTTCACGGCGCCGACGGCCTTCCGTGCGATCAAGCGCGAGGACCCTGAAGGCAAGCTGCTCGGGCAGTACGACCTGTCGAACTTCCGCACGCTGTTCCTGGCGGGCGAGCGCGGCGATCCGCCGACCGTCGAATGGGCGCAGAAGCTTCTGGGCGTGCCGGTGGTCGATCACTGGTGGCAGACCGAGACCGGCTGGGCGATCT
>JBILYJ010000501.1:0-4124 GCA_044377795.1 Reyranella sp.
CGAGCAGGTGCCCGCACAATCGCTCGATGACGTGCTGCGCACGGTTCCCGGCATCAACCTGCCCCTGACGGCAAGCTACCAGGTCCATCCGACGGCGAACTTCATTTCGATGCGCGGCCTGGGCGGTGGCCATCATATCGTGCGCGCCCTCGTCATGCTCGACGGGATTCCGATCAACGATCCGTTCTTTGGCTACGTGCAATGGAACCGCGTGCCCATGGAGAACATCGAGCGCGTCGAGGTCGTCCGTGGCGCAGGCGCCTCCCTGTGGGGCAACTACGCGATGGGCGGGGTGATCAACATCGTGACGCGCAAGCCGAGCACGTCGGTCAAGGCGTCGGTCGGTGCGTCGGGCGGCGGCGGCAGTTACGGCACCTATCGCGGCGACGGCTTCGCCGATGTAGTTCTCTCCGACAGCGTGTCGATGCGGGCAAATTTCGACGCCTGGGGCACGGCCGGCTTCAACCAGATCCAGCCCGCCTACGGCCCGATCTACGTGCCGACCTCGTTCAATGCCCTGAACGGGCAGGCTTCGGTCTATATCAACCCAGACCCGAGCCTGACGGCCAATCTGCGCGTGAACGTGCACAGCAACAACCAGGTGCTGATGATCCCGGTGCAGACGAACAATCAGCAGATATACGACCTCGCCGGCTCCCTGACGAAGAAGTTCGGCGACTATGATCTCACTGTGACGGCTTTCCATGAGCAGAGCCGGTTCCTGACCAACAACGCGGCGACGCCGTTCGGCTTCCAGACGGGTCAGGCCGCCTACCTGCAGAACCAGCACACCACGCCGGTCTTCAGTACCGGTGGCTCGCTCCAGCTGTCGACCCGCGTCAACGATGTGATTCGGCTGATCAGCGTCGGCGCCGACTTCCAGTGGATCTCAGGCACGGACTCCGCCCTGATCTTCAACCAAGCGGGCGCCCTCACGCAGCAGTATTCCGGCGGTGGAAAGCAGCAGTTCATCGGGGCCTTCGCCCAGGTCGACGTCTCCCCGGTCAAGGACTTCCAGGTCCTCATGAGCGGCCGTCTGCAGACCTTCCTGAACTATGATGGCTACGATGGCGCTCCGGGCGGGGCGGGGTTGGTGTCGAGTTCCGCGGCGACCAGCTTCGACCCACGTCTGTCGATGCAGTGGAACGTCACACCGAACGTCAGCGTGCGCGGCGCCGGCTATACCGCCTTCCGCGCGCCGACCCTCGACAACCTCTATCGCTCCTTCAGCGTACCCTTTGGTATCTTTCTGCCCAATGCCCAGCTCACGCCCGAGAAGCTTTGGGGCTTCGAGGCCGGCTTCGACGTCAACTGGGGGCCAGTAACCGGCCAGTTCACTGCCTACTATCAGCAGGTCAGCAATCTCATCACGACCCGCAACCTCGGCTTTGCGCAGCTTCCGCCTGGCTTCTTCTTCGGCACGCAGCAGATCAACGCCGGCAAGGCCGTCGTGCAGGGCATCGAGGCGCAGCTCGGCTGGCAGATCGCGCCGGGCTGGAAGGCCGACGTCAACTACACGACGGTCAGCTCCAAGATCGTCGAGAACCAGTACGACCCGCTGAGCATCGGCCGCCAGCAGGCCGGTATTCCCACGCAGCAGGCGGCGGCGACCCTGTCCTACAGCGACCCCCGCGGCTGGCGCGCCATGGCGCGTTTCCGCTGGATCGGCCAGTCGTGGGGCGACAATGACAACACGCTGCCGCTCAGCAGTTTCACCGTGACCGACCTCTCGGCGGGCTACAACTTCCAGGGCAAGGCTGAGGTGTTCGTGAACGTCCAGAACCTGTTCAACCAGTATTACATCGCGGACAATTCGGGCCTCAATCCACCGCTGCAAGGCACGCCCTTCAGCATCTTTGCCGGCCTGAAGGCAAAGTTCTGATGCGCGCGATTCTTGCCCTGCTGGTATCCCTGACGGCGCTCCTGCCGTCGGGGGCGTCCTATTCCCAGACACCGCCCGTGGCGGCGTCCGCCGACCAGGTGGCGGCGATTCACCGTTTGCTCTCCAGCACGTTCGATAAACCCGAATCGCGCCTGTCGCTCGATCCGATCGTGGTCGAGGGAAACGCGGCTCTTGTCGGCTGGATCCAGGGAGACTTGGCCGGCCGCGCCTTCCTCCGCGACAGGGACGGCCATTGGGTCATCGTCGCCTGCGGGGGTGATGCCCTGAAGGCAGCCTCCACGCTGCGGCGCCTGGGCTTGTCCCAGGCGCAGGCAGACCGGCTGTCGGGTGCGATGGCCAAAGCCGAGGCCAGGATCGACCCGCAGCGCGTGGCACGCTTCGCGACCTTTGGTGAACTCGTCGAAATGGGCACCGAGGCTCACACCCCGGCAAACCCGCATAGGCATTGACCGCAACCACCAAACCAGGCGAATCGGCCCGCTGCTCGTATTTATGTCGCGCTTGTGACGACTGCAAATACTTGAGATTCGGGCGTCGCGCGCCTAAGCTTCGGCATGGTCGCGAAGCAGCCACTCTCACGCTTGCGCTCGCTTGCGCTGACGGTCGCGCTGTTTGCGGTCACGCTCGCCGTCTTCCAGCCGCTGGCCCATGCGGTCATGCTGCGGATGGGGAGCTTCGAGACGGCTTCCGCCCTGTGGGGCAGCCTGTGCCAGCCGCGCGGAGAAAAGAGCGAGGCTGACCACCGTGGCTCGGCGAACGCTCGGGTCCACGATTGCTGCTTCGGCCTCGCCCACGCTCAGGCGCAGGTGCTACCGTCGGGTACGTCGATCGAAGTCGAGGCCACCGAGGCAGCGCAGCCCGTCCACACGGCGCACCATCATCCCTCGACCGGCGCGATCCGCGACGGACCCAACCAGCCCCGCGCGCCTCCGTTTCTGAACGTCTGACTCTCGTCCTGCATCGCGCACGCGTGCGGCGTGCGTGTTGTTTCGCGTCAGCCATTCAAGGAAGCATAATGTCTTCGACTCTTCGGGCGACCGTTGTCGCCTCCATGGGGCTCGCCTTCGTGCCCTCGACCCTTCATGCCGAGGAACTGGCGCAGACCCAAACGCCCGCGATGCCGGCCATTACCGTCACAGCGCCTACCGCGTCGCTCACCGTGCCTTCGGCCAAGCAGGCGGAAGAGGAAATCAACAAGACTCTCGGCGGTGTCGAGGTCGTGCCGGCCTCGCGCTATCCCGACGGCCGCGCCACCACCATGAAGGACATGCTCGACTACACGCCGGGCGTCTGGGTGCAGAGCAAGTACGGCCAGGAGGATTCCAAGCTCGTCATCCGCGGCTCGGGCCTGTCGCGCAACTTCCACCTGCGCGGCGTGCGTCTCCTGCAGGACGGAACGGTCAAGAACCGGGCCGACGGCGGCGAGCCCCCTCTACAATCCGGGTGATGGGGCGTCGGTCTACGCCGGAATCCAGGCGCGCTTCTGATCTGGACCGGTGGCGACCACGGAGGCTTCGCCGCAGGCCTTCGTGGGACGGCAGGGAAGCGATCTTCCCCGCCGCTCTGCGGTAGAAATGCGTTAACGGGAGAAATCGGATGATTGGACGTCGAACTGCGATCTGCGCACTGTTGGTCCTGTCCTGGGCAGGACCTGCGTCGGCTCACGACTACAAGCTGGGGTCGCTGGAGATCGCGACGCCGTGGACCCGCGCCACGCCGGCCACCGCCAAGAGCGGTGGCGGATTCATGACGATCACCAACAAGGGAACGACGGCCGATCGGCTCATCTCTGCCCGCAGTCCGGCATCGCTCAAGGTCGAGATCCACGAGATGAAGATGGACGGCCAGGTCATGCGCATGCGCGAGCTCGAGAAGGGGCTCGAGATTCCGGCCGGGGCGACCGTGACGCTGAAGCCGGGCGGCTATCACATCATGTTCATGGAGCTCAAGGCCCCGCTTGCGAAGGACGCCAAGGTTCCCGTGACGCTGGTCTTCGAGAAAGCGGGAAGCATCGATGTGGACCTCAAGGTCGAGGCCATGGGTGCCGCCGGCACCGGACACCAGATGCGATAGATGTCCGTCGTGCGGCTCGACCGTACAATGCCTCCCGGCGCGCTTGCGGAACCGCTCTCGACCGCGGCGCGCCGGGGCATCCTCGCGCTGGTGATCTTCTTCCATGTGGGAGGAGGCTGGGCGCTGACGCAGGTCGAGCCGGTGAAGC
>JBILYJ010000502.1:0-4120 GCA_044377795.1 Reyranella sp.
TGGCCAGCAAGCCCACGAACTCGTCGAAGGCGGCGATCTCCGTCGTGCAGGCGCCGGAGAGCTGTTCGCGCACGGCGGCACGGTCGGCGTCGGTGGCCTCCGGGCCGAGCTGTTCCAGAACGCGCTGCCGATAGGCTTCCGCCGCAGCTTCCGGATCGATGTTCATCGCCGACAGGCCGGGGGCGCCGGGAACGGGCTGCGGCGCATTCGACAGCGTCGTGGCGAACATCTCGTCTAGATTCGACGCCGGGTCGGTGCTGATAAGCAGAACCGATCTGCCGCGATCGGCGAGCGCGAGGGCTGTGGCACAGGCGAGCGTCGTCTTCCCGACACCGCCCTTGCCGGTGAAGAACAGGTGGCGCGTGGGCGCCCTGAGGAGTCCGAGCGGGATACTGGATGGCATGTCTTCACTCCGGGCAGGGGCGGCCTGCCGGTCGTGAAGAAGGCACAGCGCCCGCCATCGCGCCTTGCGCCAGCGCAAGGCCGCGCCGATCCAATCGGCTCAGGCCGCGCGCCCGACGGTCCGGATGTCGCCCCGGTGGGCCGGCAGCAGGAAGGTGATGATCCAGCAGGCGAGCAGCATCGCCGCCGAGCCGCCGAGGCAGAACCCGATGCCGCCCCACTGGTAGAAGAGTCCGGAGAGCAGCGTCCCGGCGAGCCGGCCGCAGGCGTTGGCGGCATAATAGAAGCCGACGTCCTCGGCTGCTTTCTCCGATCCGGCATAGGCCAGGATCAGATACGAATGCAGCGAGGAGTTGACGGCGAACGGCAAGGCGAAGATCGCCAGCCCCACCACGACGACGAGATCGGGGCTCAGGTCGAGCGGACTGTTCAGGACGAGAGCGATCGCCAGCGGCACGGCGAGCAGGAGGCCCGCCCAGAGGCGCGCGCCCGGCACTTCGCGGCTGAGCCCGTCCGCACTGCGCGGCACCAGGGCGGGCGCAGCGGCCTGCAGTCCGCCATAGGCAATGGTCCAGGCGGCGAGGAACGCACCCACCTCCACGAACCGCCAGCCCGAGGCGTAGAGGAAGACCGGCAGGCCGACGACGAACCACACGTCGCGCGCCCCGAACATGAAGACCCGCGCGGCCGCCAGAAGGTTGACGCCCGCCGACTTGGCGAACAGCTCACGCATCGTCTTCGAGGCCTTGGCCTTGCCGAGGTCGCGCGGCAGCAGGAGCAAGCCGGCCAGGAGAACGAGAAGCAGCGCTCCTGCCATCAGCCAGAGCGCCGTGCGGAAGCCGACCGACTCGAGCAGCAGGCCGCCGACGAAGAAGCCCAGGCCTTTCATCGCGTTCTTCGAGCCGGTGAACCACGCCACCCACTTGAAGAGACGGCCCGCGCCCTCGCCCGCCGTCGCCTTGATGGCCGACTTGGAGGCGGTCTTGGTGAAGTCCTTGGCGAGTCCGGCCAGGCCCTGTGCCACGACGACCCAGGCGACGGAGAGGACGGGGCTCCACGCCGGATCGAGCGCCGAGAGCAGGAACAGGCTCGCGATCTGCAGCAGCTGGCCGGTCATCATCATGCGCGGGATGCCGAAGCGCGTGGCCAGCCAGCCGCCGGCGAGATTGGCGACGATGCCGGCGAACTCGTAGAGCAGGAACAGGAAGGCGAGCGTGAACGGCGAGTAGCCAAGCCCGAAGAAATGCAGCAGCACGATCATGCGCAGCGCGCCGTCGACCAGGGTGAAGCCCCAGTACGACGCGGTGACGATCAGATAGTCACGCGCCTTCGTCCCCATCACGCGGCCTTATTGATCACCATCCGGGCGAGATCGACCATGCGGCAGACATAGCCGACCTCGTTGTCGTACCAGGCATAGACCTTGAGCAGCGTGCCGTCGGTCACCATCGTGCTGAGGGCGTCGACGATCGAGCTGCGCGTGTCGTTGCAATAGTCCGCCGACACGAGAGGCCGCGTCTCGTAGCCCAGGATGCCGGCCAGCGGACCCTTGGCCGCCTCCTGAAAGAGCGCGTTGACCTCGGCCTCCGTGGTCGAGCGCTTCAGTTCGAAGACGCAGTCGGTGAGACTGGCGTTGAGGATCGGTGCGCGGACGGCGTGGCCGTTCAGCTTGCCCTTGAGTTCGGGGTAGATGACCGTGATCGCCGTGGCGCTGCCGGTGGTCGTCGGCTGCAGCGAGAGCATGGCCGAGCGCGCGCGGCGCAGGTCCTTGTGTGGCGCATCGACCACGACGTTGGTGTTGGTCGGCGCATGGATCGTCGTGATCTGGCCGTGCCGGATGCCGATGGACTCATGCACGACCTTGACCACGGGGGCGAGGCAATTGGTGGTGCAGGAAGCCGCCGTCAGCAGGTGATGACGGGCCGGCTCGTAGAGCTGATCGTTGACGCCGACCACGATGTTCAGCGCCCGCTCGTCCTTGACCGGCGCCGCCACGATCACCTTCTTCACGCCGCGATCGAAGTAGGCCTGCAGCTGCTCCGGCTTCAGGAACTTGCCGGTGCACTCGAGCACCATCTCGCAGCCGAGGTCGCCCCAGGCGACCTCTCCCGGCGAGGCGGCGGCACTGAATCCCAGATAGGTGCCGCCGACCGCCAGCCCTCGCTCGCCGTCGACCTCGAAGGAGGTGTGCCAGCGCCCGTGCATGCTGTCGAACTCGAGAAGATGCGCCGTTGCTGCCGCACCGCCCTTGATCTCGTTGACGTGGATGACCTCGAGGCGATTGTCGCGCCGCGGATCGTCCAGCGGGCGCTGTATGCCGCCGAACGCGGCGCGCAGCGCGAGGCGACCCATGCGCCCCATGCCGTTGATTCCGACTTTCATCGTCCGCTCCGCCGGCTCACGCCGGTGCTCTTGCAGAGTCGCCGATCTCGTCGAGGCGCTTCTTGAGCGCCATCCGGTCGAGCGACGCGTAGGGAAGATTGACGAAGATCTCGAGGCGCCGGCGGATCATGCCGTAGAGTTCGTTGATCATGGTGGCGCGCTCCACCTCCGATCCCATGAACTTGGCCGGGTCGGGCAGCGGCCAGGCGCCGGTGACGGGCCGCTCGCCGAAGTCGGGGCACTGCTGTCCCTGCAGCACGTCGCAGAGCGTGATGACGAAATCCATGCGCGGGGCGTTCGGGCCGGTGAACTCGTCCCACGACTTGCAGCGCGATCGCTCGACGTCGTGACCGAGGGCGCGAAGCTTGGCGAGCACCTCCGGCACCGGCTGTCCCGCCGGATCGGAGCCCGCGGAGTAGGCGTTGAACTTGCCCTTCCCGACCTGCTCGAGGATCGCCTCGGCCATGATCGAACGGGCGGAATTGTGCGTGCACAGGAACAGGACGTTGAAGGCGGGGGTCATGTGAACCTCGGGTTGATCCTCGGGGAGGAGTCGCGCCAGGTCGCCACAGAGGTCCGGTCGTCCGCCACAGCACGTCTCCGTCAGGAAGCTGAAGAGCGCGCGCAAGCCGGCGAATCGGACCGCGTAGATGATGTTGCGGCCCTGCCGGGTGGACTGGACGAGGCCGGACTGTTCGAGAGCGGCCAGATGGAACGACAGCGTCGAGGGCAGTTGCCCCAGCGCGCTGGCGATTTCGCCGGCCGCCATGCCGGAAGCGCCCTTGGTCGCCAGAAGCCGCATCAGGTTGAGGCGGGTTTCCTGCGAAAGGGCACTGAATCCGGCAGCGGCGTCCGACGCTTCCATAGTTCTCGAATAATCCAAAAATGTGACATACGTATTACTCGGCTGACCGTCATGAGTCGATGGCCAGCCTCGACAGATCGATCCGGAGACGACCCGCATGTCCCTTTTTGAGCGCTACCTGACCCTGTGGGTCGCCCTGTGCATCGTCGTCGGCATCGCGCTGGGGCATTTCTTCCCGGCCCTCTTCCATGCCGTCGGGGCGGCAGAGGTGGCGCACGTCAACCTGCCGGTAGCGGCGCTGATCTGGCTGATGATCATCCCGATGCTGATCAAGGTCGACTTCGCCGCCATCGCCGAGGTGCGGCGGCACTGGCGCGGCATCGGGGTGACGCTGTTCATCAACTGGGCCGTGAAGCCCTTCTCGATGGCCGCCCTCGGCTGGCTGTTCATCGGATGGCTGTTCAGGCCGTGGCTGCCAGCCGACCAGATCGACAGCTACATCGCCGGCCTCATCCTGCTGGCCGCGGCGCC
>JBILYJ010000503.1:0-4114 GCA_044377795.1 Reyranella sp.
GATGCCGATCGAGGACGTGTTCTCGATCTCGGGCCGCGGCACGGTGGTTACGGGTCGCGTCGAGCGCGGCATCGTGAAGGTGGGCGAGGAAGTCGAGATCGTGGGCCTGAAGGCGACTACGAAGACGACGGTTACGGGCGTCGAGATGTTCCGCAAGCTGCTGGACTCGGGCGAGGCGGGCGACAATATCGGCGCGCTGCTGCGCGGTGTCGGCCGCGAGGACGTGGAGCGCGGCCAGGTTCTGTCGAAGCCGGGCGCGATCACGCCGCACACGAACTTCGAGGCCGAGGCCTACATCCTGACGAAGGAAGAGGGCGGCCGTCACACGCCGTTCTTCACGAACTACCGCCCGCAGTTCTACTTCCGGACGACGGACGTGACGGGCGTGGTGACGCTGCCGGAAGGCACGGAGATGGTGATGCCGGGCGACAACGCGCGGCTGGTGGTCGAGCTGATCCAGCCGATCGCCATGGACGAGGGCCTGCGCTTCGCCATCCGCGAGGGCGGCCGCACCGTCGGCGCCGGCGTCGTCACCAAAGTCGTAAAGTAAACGTAACCGACGCGACAAGGCGAATATCATGGCCATGGACAACACAAACATCCGGATCCGGCTGAAGGCCTTCGATCATCGCGTGCTCGATTCGTCGACCAGCGAGATCGTGAGCACGGCCAAGCGGACGGGCGCGCAGGTGCGCGGGCCCATCCCGCTGCCGACCGGGATCGAGAAGTTCACGGTCAACCGCTCGCCGCACATCGACAAGAAGTCGCGTGAGCAGTTCGAAATCCGTACGCACAAGCGCGTGCTCGATATCGTCGACCCGACGCCGCAGACCGTGGACGCGCTGATGAAGCTCGACCTCGCCTCCGGCGTGGATGTCGAGATCAAGCTCGGCGCCTAAGAGCGGACCAGGAAAGAAGGAAGAAGACCATGCGTTGCGGTCTCGTCACCCAGAAGGTCGGCATGACCCGCGTCTTCAACGACGCCGGGGAACATGTGCCCGTCACCGTTCTGAAGGTGGATCAGCTGCAGGTTGTCGCTGTCCGCTCGGAAGAGAAGGACAAGTACGTTGCCGTGCAGCTCGGCTATGGCAAGGCCAAGGTGAAGAACGTGACCCAGCCGATGCGCGGTCACTTCGCCAAGGCCAAGGTCGAGCCGAAGAAGAAGCTCGTCGAGTTCCGCGTCGCCAAGGACGCCGTCCTCGAAGTCGGCGCCGAGCTGGTGCCGAGTCATTTCGTGCCTGGTCAGTTCGTCGACGTCGTCGGCACCACGATCGGCCGCGGATTCACCGGTTCGATGGTCCGCTGGAACTTCCACGGCCTCGAGGCCAGCCACGGCGTTTCGGTTTCGCACCGTTCGCATGGCTCGACCGGTAACCGCCAGGATCCCGGCCGTACGTTCCCCGGCAAGAAGATGGCCGGCCACTATGGCAGCGAGCGCGTGACCACGCAGAACCTGAAGGTCGTCGCCGTCGACGACGAAAAGGGCCTGCTGCTGGTGTCCGGCGCCGTTCCTGGCCCGGCCAACGGCTACATCATCGTCAAGGACGCCTCCAAGCGCGCCCGTCACAAGGACGCTCCGTACCCGGCCGGCCTGCGCAAGGCCGCTGCCGAGGCGGCGGCCCCGGCGGCAGATGCCGCTCCGCAGGCTTAAGGATCAGATCATGAAGATCGCGGTCAAGACCATTGAAGGCGGCAGCGCCGGCGAGATCGATCTCGCCGACGCGGTGTTCGCCGTCCCGGTCCGCAAGGACATCCTGCAGCGCTGCGTCGTGTGGCAGCTCTCGCATCGCCAGCAGGGCACGCACAAGACCAAGGGGCGCGCCGAGGTCACGGCGACGGCCAAGAAGATGTACGCCCAGAAGGGCACCGGTCGCGCCCGTCACGGCAACGAGGCGGCCCCGCAGTTCCGCGGCGGCGGCAAGGCGTTCGGCCCGGTCGTGCGCAGCCATGCCAGCGACCTGCCCAAGAAGGTCCGCAAGCTCGCGCTGCGCACCGCGCTGTCGGCCAAGGCGGCCGAGGGCAAGCTGATCGTGGTCGAGGCTGCGGCGATGGCCGAGCCGAAGACCGCCCAGCTCAAGGGCCACTTCGGCGCCCTCGGCATCACCAGCGTCCTGGTCATCGGCGGTGCCGAGATCGACACCAATTTCGCCCGTGCGGCGGCCAACATCGCCCATGTCGATGTGCTGCCGCAGCAGGGTGCGAACGTCTACGACATCCTGCGCCGCGACACGCTGGTGCTCACCAAGGATGCCGTGAAGCACCTCGAGGAGCGTCTGCAATGAGCGCCAAGCGCTACATCCCGCAAACCGTCTCGCGTTCGCGCATGTACGAAGTGATTCGTGCACCGCTGATCACCGAGAAGACGACCAACGGTTCGGAGCACAGCCAGGTGACCTTCAAGGTCGCCGCGGATGCGACCAAGCCCGAGATCAAACAGGCCATCGAGGGTCTGTTCAAGGTCAAGGTCAAGGCGGTCAACACCGTCACGGTCAAGGGCAAGAGCAAGGTATTCCGCGGCCGTCCCGGCGTGCGGAGCGACTGGAAGAAGGCGATCGTCTCGCTGGTCGAGGGTCACAAGATCGACGTGACCACGGGCCTGTAGGACGGGAGACAGAACAATGGCCTTGAAGACATACAAGCCGATCACGCCGTCCCTGCGACAGCTGGTCATCGTCGACCGCTCCGGCCTCTGGAAGGGCAAGCCGGTCAAGGAGTTGACGCGCGGCAAGCACAACACCGGCGGGCGCAACAACCACGGTCACATCACCAGCTACCACATGGGTGGTGGTCATAAGCGCCGCCTGCGCATCATCGACTTCAAGCGTCGCAAGTTCGACGTAACTGCGACGGTCGAGCGCCTGGAGTACGATCCCAACCGCTCGGCGTTCATCGCCCTGGTCAAGTACGCCGACGGCGAGCTGGCCTACATCCTCGCGCCTCAGCGCCTGAAGGCCGGCGACGAGATCATCTCGGGCGAGCGCGTCGACATCAAGCCGGGCAACGCCATGCCGCTCGCCAACATGCCGGTCGGTACGATCGTGCATAACGTCGAGCTGAAGAAGGGCCGTGGCGGCCAGCTGGCCCGTTCGGCCGGCAACTACGCCCAGCTCGTCGGCAAGGATGCGGGCTACGCCCAGATCAAGCTGAGTTCGGGCGAACTGCGCCTGGTGCCGGGCGAGTGCCTGGCGACCGTCGGCGCGGTGTCGAACCCCGACAACCAGAACATCGTCATCGGCAAGGCGGGCCGCCAGCGTTGGCTCGGCCGTCGCCCGACGGTTCGCGGCGTCGTCATGAACCCGGTCGATCACCCGCACGGCGGCGGCGAAGGCCGCACCTCGGGTGGCCGTCATCCGGTGACGCCGTGGGGCAAGCCGACCAAGGGCAAGAAGACACGCAAGAACAAGGCGACGGACAAGATGATCATCCGCCGCCGGCATGCGACGCGCTAGGAGATAGACAGTGGCACGCTCCGTATGGAAGGGCCCCTTCGTTGAAGGCAGCCTGATCAAGAAGGCAGAGAAGTCGCGCGGGAACATCCGCAGCGAAGTGATCAAGACCTGGTCGCGTCGCTCGACGATCCTGCCGCAGTTCGTCGGCCTGACGTTCGGCGTCTACAACGGCAAGAAGTTCATCCCGGTGAACGTCACCGAGGAGATGGTCGGTCACAAGCTCGGCGAATTCTCGCCGACCCGCACCTTCACCGGCCATGCCGGTGACAAGAAAGTGTCGAAGGATTAACGCGCGATGAGCAAGCCATCCGCTCCCCGCCGTGAGGCGGACAACGAAGCCAAGGCCGTCCTGCGCGCTGTTCGAATCAGCCCGCGCAAGCTCGACCTCGTGGCCGCGACGATCCGCGGCAAGAAGGCCGCGACTGCGGTCAACGAGCTCACCTTCTCCAAGAAGCGTATTGCGCTCGACGTGAAGAAGGCCCTGAATTCGGCCATCGCCAACGCCGAGAACAACCACAACCTCGATGTCGACCGCCTGGTCGTCGCCGAGGCGTCGGTCGGCAAGGGCCTGATCATGAAGCGCTTCCAGACGCGCGGCCGTGGCCGCGCCGCCGGTATCGTCAAGCCGTTCGCTCATCTCACCATCGTGGTGCGTGAGCGGGCCG
>JBILYJ010000073.1:0-15641 GCA_044377795.1 Reyranella sp.
AGCCGATCGAGCAGAAGAAGGGCATCGTCAAGGTCCCGACGGGTCCCGGCCTCGGCATCGAGATCGATCGCGAGGTCCTGAAGAAATACAAGGTGGGCTGAGCGATGAAAATCGTCGACGTAAAGGCCTACCCGACCAGCTATCGCGTGCCCAAGGAGCTGCAGGTCTCGCTCGGCATCGGCACCATGACCAAGCGCGACTGCGTGATGGTCAAGGTGACGACCGAGGACGGGATCGTGGGCTGGGGCGAAAGCCACCATGCGCGCTCGCCCGGCAGCATCGGCCACCTGATCAACACGACCCTGAAGGGCTTCGTGGTCGGCATGGACGCCACCGACACGGTTGGTATCTGGGCCAAGATCTACAAGTTCCAGCTCGGCAGCCACGGCATGGGCGCGGCCACCGCCATGGCGATGAGCGGTCTCGACCAGGCGCTGTGGGACATCAAGGGCAAGGCCGTCGGCTGGCCGCTCTACAAGCTGCTGGGCGGCTCCAACAGACCGGTGCCCGCTTACGCGGGCGGCATCTCGCTGGGCTACCAGGCGCCGGAGTCGCTGGCCGACGAGGCCGGACCGATGGTTGCGGCGGGCTACAAGGCGCTGAAGCTCAGGGTCGGCGACAGCGTCAAGAACGACATCGCGCGCATGACGGCGGTGCGCAAGCGCTTCGGCGACGACATGGTCCTGCTCACCGACGCCAACACCGGCTACACGGTCGAGGATGTGCGGCGCGTGATGCCGGCGATGGACGAGCTCGGCATTTCCTGGCTGGAGGAGCCGTTCCCGGCGCACGACCATCGCTCCTATGCGATGGCCAAGGGCTGGGGCGTGACGCCGCTCGCGGCCGGCGAGAACCATTACACGCGCTTCGAGTTCCACCGGATCATCGAGGATGGCAACATCACCATCCTGCAGCCCGACCTGTCCAAGAGCGGCGGCATTACCGAGGTGCAGCGCATCGCGGCGGCGGCCTCGATGTGGAAGCTGCCGATCCATCCGCACAGTTCGATGACCGGCCTCAATCATGCCGTGTCGATCCACTTCCTGGCGTCGATCGACAATGGCGGCTACTTCGAGGCCGACCTCTCGGTGGCCAACAAGTTCCGCGACGAGCTGGGCAGCGCGCCCTGGGAGATCGGCAAGGACGGAAACGTCCGCCCGCTCGACAAGCCCGGCATCGGCGTGGAGATCGACGAGAAGTTCCTGATCGCCCACCCGGTCATTGAGGGACCGGGTTACGTCTGAGCTGGAGAGTCTTTTTCAGCGCGAGTCAAACCCACACCCTCATCCTGAGGAGGCGCGCAGCGCCGTCTCGAAGGATGGGAAACAAACGCGGTGCTCGCGCCCACCCTTCGAGACACGTTCCTGCGGACCGTTCCTCAGGGTGAGGTGGTGTTGGTCAGGAGTGGAAGACTCTACGTTGCCGGAATGAGATCCGATGCCTTCTCCGCGATGGCGTTGGTCGCGGCATAGGTGTTGCCGGAGACCATGGTCGGCATGCAGGAGGCGTCGGCGATCCTCAGCCTCTCCAGGCCGATCACGCGCATGCTGAGCGGATCGACGACGGCCATCGGGTCGGTGCCGAGCTTGGCGGTGCCGACCGGGTGGTAGGTCGTCGAGCCGGTGGCGCGGGCGTGGGCCATCCATTGCTCGTCGGTCTGCACGCCAGGGCCGGGCAGGTTCTCCTCGACCACATGCTCCTTGAGCGGCGAGGTGTTGATCAGCTTGCGGAGATATTTCATCGCTGCCAGCAGCGCATCGCGATCGTGCTGGACCGCGAGATAGTTGGGCTGGATCTCGGGCTTGGCCGCGGGATCGGCGCTCAGCGCCTTCACGTGCCCCGTGCTCTCGGGCCGCAGCTGAGAGCAGCCGAGCGTCATGCCGGGCACCGAATCCAGCACCGAGGTGCCGTAGCTGCCGGGCGCGTAGCTGGCTGGCGCGAAATAGAGCTGCATGTCGGGCGTTTCCAGGCCCGGCCGCGTCTTGAAGTAGCCGCCGGCATGGCTCGGGCTGGCCGCCAGCAGGCCCTTGCGGGTGAAGGCATAGCGGATCACCTCGCCGACCAGCCGGAGCCCGTGGCTGCGCTCGTTCAGCGAGCCGGCGCCCTTCACCAGCGCCGAGACGCGCACGGCATAGTGGTCGCGCAAGTTGCGGCCGACGCCGGGCAAAGCATGCTTCACCGCGACGCCCATGGCGTTCAGGTCCTCGGGGTTGCCGATGCCGGAGATCTGCAGCAGCTGCGGCGTGTTGATCGCGCCGCCGCTCAGGATCACGTCGCGGCGCGCGCGGATCGTCCTGCTCTGTCCGTCCTGGCGATAAGTGACGCCGACCGCCTTCCTGCCCTCGAGGTCGACCCGCTCCACCAGCGCGCGGGTGATGACCTTCAGGTTCTGCCGGCCCATGGCGGGGCGCAGATAGGCGTCGACGGGGCTCCATCGCCGGCCGCGCTTCATCATCTGCTGATAGAGCATCGTGCCTTCCTGGTCGCCGCCGTTGTAGTCGGGCGAGCGCTTCAGCCCGAGCGCCTCGTTGGCGGCCATGAAGGCGTCGGACAGGTCGTGCGGATCGCCCTGGTCCTCGATGCTGAGCGGGCCCGAGCGGCCGCGCACCTCGTCGCTGCCGCCGACCCGGCTCTCGGCGCGCTTGAAGTAGGGCAAGAGGTCGTCCCACGACCAGCCGCGGCAGCCAAGCTGCGCCCAGGTGTCGTAGTCGGCCGACTGGCCGCGCACATAGAGATGGCCGTTGATCGAGCCCGAGCCGCCCAGCACTTTTCCACGCGGAAACTTTATCTTCCGACCGTCGATGTGCGGGCCGGGCGCCGTCTCGTAACCCCAGTTGAGATTGTCGTTGTAGACCGTCTTGTTGAAGCCGGCCGGAACCTTGATCCAGATATGGTTGTCCTTGCCGCCGGCCTCGATCACCGCGACGGTGTTCTTGCCCGACTCCGAGAGGCGATTGGCCAGCACGCAGCCCGCGGCACCGGCGCCGACGATGACGTAGTCGAACTCTTCCATTGGGCGTTTCCCTATTCTTCCTAGGCGGCGACCACGAGCGTCGACGCCAGTTGGCGCACCGACTTCACCATCGCCATGGCGACGAGCTTGCCGGTCTTGCGGTTCTCCTCGCTGACGGCCACGTCCTCCATGAAGGTGAAGCGGCCGAATGTGCCCCTGGCTTCCAGCTCGACGATATGTGTTGAGATGGTGGGATCGGCGACGATAACGACGCGCGTCCTGTCGAGGCCGAGGCCGGCAATGGCCGCGGCGGCCGAGATGTTGACGTTCTGCGGATAGAGCCGGGCGCCCTCGCGCACCGGCCCGTCGAAGACGGTGTGCGGGGCTTTCAGCGCGTCGAGATCGACAAGGGTCTCCGCAATCGTGCCTTTCCAGGCCGACGGGTCCTTGCGCACGGTGACGGTGACACTCTCCAGCCCGCCGACCGCGGCGCTGCTCAATATGTCGAGCGCGCCGATGCCGGCCGACGGCAGGATGAGCCGCACGCCATTTGCCTTCGCTACCGCCAGCAGCCGCTCGAACAGGACCGTGTCGGTGAAGGCGCCGACCGACGTCACGAGGAAATCCGCGCCGCTTTCCAGCACGCGTTGCCCGTGCGTGCGGACGGCCTCATGGCCGGCGCATTCGGCCACGGCGTCGAATGCGTGGGCAAAGAACCGATCCGGGTCGTGCGTCAGCAAGCCTCCTTCAGGCCGCGGCCGCTTCACCAGCGCCGCAACCAGGTCGAGGTTCTCGATGTTGCCGGCCTTCAGCGCCGCCTCGACATGCTTGCCGATGGCGCCGTAGCCGATCAGGCCCAGCCGGACCGCGGCTCTGGTCGTCACGAGAGGCGGCTCTCCACCCAGCGTGCCCAGGAGATGAGCTGGTCGTCGCTGCCATGCTTGCCGATCAGCTGCACGGAGAGCGGCAGGCCGAACGGTCCGGTGTTGAAGGGCAGTGCGATGCACGGCGTGCCCAACAGGGTCCAGAAGCGATTGAAGATCGCGTCACCGGTGCTGCCGAGGCCGGCCGGCGCCTCACCCTTGGCAGATGGCGCCAGCAGGAGGTCGAATTTCTCCCAGGCGTCGTCGAGCTGGGCTACCGCGACCTTCTTGCGCTTCTTCGCGTCGGCATATTGCTTGGCCGTCACCGCATCGCCGTCGGCCATGCCCTGCTGCATCACCGGGGAAAGGAGATGCGGGAAGCGCTTGCGTTCCTGGGCATAGGACTGCGTCGCTTCCTTGGTCATGATGCGGTGCTGCGCCTGCATCAGCCCGGTCCAGTCCTCCGGCGCCTGCCACTCGCGCACCCTGGCGCCGGCAGCGCGGAGCGTGCGGGCGGCCTCCAGAATGTTCTTCTGATTGTACGAATCGGCCAGGTCCCACCATGGGGTACGGATCAGGCCGATGCGCGGGCCTTCACGGACCGGGTCGGCCGCCTCGTGACCGTAGGCGGCGCGGATCAGGGCGAGGTCGTTGGCCTCCCGGGCGAAAAAACCCAATGTGTCGAGCGACATGGCGTAGGTCTTCACGCCGGTCATGTCGGCCCAGCCATAGGTGCCCTTGTAGGCGACCACGCCGTTGAAGGCGCCGGGCCGGATGACCGAGCCCGCCGTCTGCGTGCCGTAACCGACCGGCGCCATGAAGTCGGCGACCGCGGCCGCCGAGCCGGAGGAGGAACCCGCCGGCGTGTGGCGGAGATTGTGCGGGTTGTGGGTCTTGCCGGCATGGGCGCCGGCGAATTCGGTGGTGACCGCCTTGCCGAGCACGAGGGCGCCGGCCTTCACGAGCTGTGTGACGCAGGCGGCGTCGAAGCCCGCGACATGGTCGCGATAGATCGGCGAGCCGCAGGTCGTGGGCATCGTCCTGGTCGAGATGATGTCCTTCACCGCGAGCGGCACGCCGTGCAGCGGGCCGACCGGTTTGGCACGCTTGTCGAGCAGGTCGGCACGTTTGCGGGCACCCTCGGGATCGAGCGCCTCCCAGGCATGGACCTGGCCCTCGCGCTGCTCGATGCGGTCGAGGCAGGCCTCGACGAGGTCGCGGGCCTTCAGCCGCTTCTCGCCCATCCGTCGCACGGCCTCGCTGGCCGACAGCCTGTTCGGCGATTTCGCCATGCGCTCTTTCTCCTTTGGCTTCATTCGGCGCATGATGGCCGAGCCCCGGTCAGAAAGGTAGTCCGGCGCCGGATATGGGAGGGGGCAATGCCCCAGGGTCTTCCCTTCAAGGTCCAGAAGCTCGGCCATGCAGTGGTGAATGTCGCCGACCTCGACCGGTCGCGCGGCTTCTATACCGAGGTGCTGGGCTTCAAGGTCTCCGACATCTATCCCGGCAGCATGATGCCGGGTGGCATGGTGTTCCTGCGTTCCAATGGCGATCATCACTGCCGTGCGCGGGGCGGTGGCGCGCCGGCTGCGGACGCGAAGGCGCGCACGCTGCATCACCTGGCCTTCGAACTCGCCACGCTCGACGAAGTCTTCCGCGCGCGCGATCACCTGAAGGCGCACGGCGTCGAGATCGTCTACGAGGGCCGCCGCCGCGCCGGCTGCCAGGTCTCGGTCGAGTTCCTCGATCCCGACGGCCATCATCTCGAACTCTATTGGGGGGTCGACCAGATCGGCTCCGACGATCGTGCCCGGCCGGCCGAGGAATGGCGCCAGACTGCGACCCTTGAGGATGCCGTGCGCATCGCGCCGCCAGGGCAGGACACGACCCTGCACGATTCCGATCTCAAGAGGCGCATTTCCGACAGCTAGGCTGGCATGCCGCTTGCTGCCTTGGAGCCGTTATGCAGGAGGGCTCCATGGATATCGGTGTTTTCATTCCGATCGGAAACAATGGCTGGCTGATCTCCACCACGTCGCCGCAGTATATGCCGAGCTTCGATCTCAACCGGGAGATCGTGCAGAAGGCCGAGGGCTACGGGCTCGATTTTGCCCTGTCGATGATCAAGCTGCGCGGCTTCGGCGGTGAGAGCGAGTTCTGGGACCACAACCTCGAATCCTTCACCCTGATGGCGGGACTGGCCGCGGTGACCGAGCGCATCAGGCTCTACGCTTCGGTCGCGGTGCTCACCATCCCGCCCGCCATCATCGCCCGCATGGCCTCGACCATCGATTCGATCTCGAACGGCCGGTTCGGCGTCAACATCGTGTCGGGCTGGGCCAAGGACGAATACGAGCAGATGGGACTGTGGCCCGGCGAGGCCTATTTCGGTTACCGCTACGACTATTCCACCGAGTTCGTGACGGTGATGAAGGAACTCTGGGAGACCGGCACGTCCGACTTCAAGGGCAAGTACTTTCAGATGTCCGACTGCAAGCTCTCCCCGCGGCCGAAGACTCCGATCAAGATCGTCAGCGCCGGCCAGAGCCCGCGCGGCATGGAGTTCGGTGCGACCTACTGCAACTACAACTTCACCCTGGGCAAGGGCGTGAACACGCCGACCGCCCATGCGCCGACCAACCAGCTGATGGTCGAGGCGGCCGAGAAGACCGGCCGCGACGTCGGAAACTACGTGCTCATGATGGTGATCGCCGACGAGACCGACGAGAAGGCGATGGCCAAGTGGAAGCTCTACAACGAGGGTGCCGACATCGGCGCGATGGCCTGGATGTCGGGCCAGGCCGACGCCGATCCCAACGCGGCCGAGGGCGGCACCGCCAAGGCCATTTCCGCGCCCGAGGGCGCCATCAACTTCAATATGGGAACGCTGGTCGGCTCCTATTCCAGCGTGGCGCGGATGCTCGACGAATGCGCCACCGTGCCCGGCACCAAGGGCATCATGCTGACCTTCGATGACTTCCTGGCCGGCATGGACCAGTTCGGCCAGCACATCCAGCCGCTGATGAAGTGCCGCAGCGACCGCCTGGTCAAAGCCGCCGCTTAGGCCGAGCAAGCTCGGCCTGTGAGCGTCAGGCCGCGGCTTGATTACAAGCCGCCACGCAACGCGATGTCCGGGAGCGCCGAAGAAAGAACGGCCACTCATGTCTCTTTCGTCGGTCGGCGGGACTACTTCCATTCGTGCACCCACCTCACCCTGAGGAGCGCTCCACAGGAGCGCGTCTCGAAGGGTTGCACGAGCACTACGTCTGTATCCCACCCTTCGAGACGGCGCTTCGCGCCTCCTCAGGGTGAGGTGATCTGTTGGTCGATTTCTACTTCAGTGCTCCGACTTGGCTGGTGTCTCCGTCGGCACCGGCGGCTTGACGCCCATCCAGCCCTTCACCGTCTCGCGGAAGCGCTGGAAGGCGACGTACAGGCCCGGGATCACGAAGATGCCGAGGAAGGAGGCCGCGATCATGCCGCCGAACACCGCGGTGCCGACGGCGCGCTGGGTGGCGGCGCCGGCGCCCGAGGAGATGACCAGCGGCACCAGGCCCAGGATGAAGGCGAACGAGGTCATCATGACGGCGCGGAACCGCAGGTTGGCGGCCGTTGTCGCCGCGGTGACGACGTCGGCTCCCTTCTCGCGTTCGGCCATCGCGAACTCGATGATCAGGATGGCGTTCTTGGCGGCGAGGGCGATCAGGACCACGATGCCAATCTGGGCGAAGATGTTGTTGTCGAGGCCGGCCACCAGCAGCGCCGTCACGGCGCCGAACAGGCCGACGATGACCGACAGCAGCGCCGCCACCGGGATCGCCGTACTCTCGTACAGGCCGACCAGGAAGAGGTAGGCGAAGACGATGGCGAGGCCCAGGATGAAGCCTGTCTGGCCGCTGGCCGCCTTTTCCTGGAGCGCCGTGCCCGTCCATTCGAAGCCGTAGCCGGCGGGCAGGGTGCGGGTCGCGAGCTTCTCCATGGCGGCGATGGCGTCGCCCGAGGAGTAGCCCGGCGCGGGCGCCCCGTTCACCACCACCGAGCGCAGGTTGTTGTAGCGCACGACCGAGGAGGGCGCGGTGACCATCTCGATGTTCGCCACCGCCTGCAGCGGCACGAGCTCGCCGCTGGCCGCACGCACCCGCACGCGGAACACGTCGTTCACCTTGCTGCGGTCCGAGGCATCGGCCTGCACCTTCACCTGCCAGGTTCGGCCGAACAGGTTGAAGTCGTTGGTGTAGGCGCCGCCGAGCGCCGTCTGCATCGCCGAGAAGATGTCGGCGATCGATATGCCCAGCGCCTGGGCCCGTTCGCGGTCGAGCTTCAGGTTGATCTGCGGCGTCGAGGCGCTGTAGGTCGTGTAGACCCCGGCGAGTTCCGGCACTTCCTGTGCCGAGATCATGACGCCGCGCGCCACCGCGGCGAGATCGGTGGGCGATGCGCCGGCGAGCGACTGCACCACGAACTCGAAGCCCGATGAATTGCCCAGGCCCATGATGGGCGGCAGGTTGAAGGCGAAGACGTTGGCGGAAGCGATCTGGCTGAAGGCGATGTTCACCTCCTTCAGCGCCTGGAACACCGAAAGCGAGGCGTCCTTTCTCTGGTCGAACGGCTTCAGCTCGACAACGACCAGCGCACGGTTGGGCAGCGCCAGGCCGTCGATCAGGCTGTAGCCCGAGACGGTGAAGACGCTCTGCTTCCAGGGCTTGTTCGCGATGGTCTTTTCGACTTCCTCGACCGCGGCGAGCGTGCGGTTGGTCGACGCTGCATCGGGGAGCTGCACTTCGGCCATGAAGGCGCCCTGGTCCTCGTCGGGCAGGAAGCCCGAGGGTACGATGGAGCCGATGCCGCCGGTCGCGGCGGCGAAGCCCACGACCAGCAGGAGCGCGACGATTCCGCGTCGCGCCAGCGGCGTCACGACTTTCGTGTAGCCGTCGCGCGTCCTGTCGATGCGGCTCTGCATCCAGCCCATGATGCCGGTCGGCTTCTTGCGATGGCGCAGGATCAGCGAGCAGAGCGCCGGCGAGAGCGAGAGAGCGTTGATCGCCGAGATGATCATCGAGACCGACACGGCCACGGCGAACTGGGAGTAGAGCTGGCCCGAGATGCCGGGGATGAAGGCGGTCGGGATGAACACCGACAGCAGCACCAGGGTGATGGCGATGATCGGTCCGGTGACCTGGCCCATGGCCTTCTCGGTCGCCTGGGCGACCGTGAGCTCCGGCTCGTGCTCCAGGATGTGCTCGACCGCCTCGACCACGACGATGGCGTCGTCGACCACGATGCCGATGGCCAGCACCAGGGCCAGCAGCGAGATCGTGTTGGCCGAATAGCCGAGCGCCAGCATGACGGCGAAGGTGCCGATCAGCGCCACCGGCACTGCGATGATCGGGATCAGGGTAGCGCGCAGGTTGCCGAGGAAGATGAAGACGACGATCGCCACGAGGACGAAGGCCTCGATCAGCGTGTGGATCACGCTCTCGATCGTGGCCTTCACGAAGACCGTCGTGTCGTACATCACGTTGTAGGCGACATCCTCGGGGAAGCGCGGCTCCAGCGCCTTGATCGCATCGCGCACGCCCTGGGCCGTGGCCAGCGCATTGGCGCCGGGCAGCTGGTAGATCTGGATGCCGGCCGCAGCCTGGCCGTTGTAGCGGCCGAGCTGGTCGCTGGTCCTGGCGCCCAGCTCGACCCGGGCGATGTCCTTGACCCGGACCATCGCGCCGTCGGACTTGGCGCGCACCACGATGTTCTCGAATTCCTCGATCGTGACGAGGCGACCCTGGGTGGTGATGTTGAGCTGGAAGCTGACATCGTCGAGCAGCGGCGCCGCACCCACCAGGCCGACCGCGGCCTGGACGTTCTGGGACTGGACCGCCTGCACCACCTCGTTCGGAGTGATGTCGAGGCTCGCCATGCGCTCGAGGTTCAGCCAGATGCGCATGGAATAGTCGAGCGCGCCGAACAGCGAGGCCTCGCCGACGCCCGGCACGCGCCGCAGCGTGTCGAGCAGGGTGATGGTCGTGAAGTTCGACAGGAACAGCGCGTCGCGCGTGCCGTTGGGCGAATAGACGGCCACGACCTGCAGCAGCGCCGAGGATTGCTTCTTGGTGGTGACGCCCAGCCGCTGAACCTCGGGCGGCAGGAGGGCGATGGCCTGGTTGACCCTGTTGTTGACGTTGACGGTGTTGAGGTCGGGATCGGAGCCGACCTCGAAGCTGACGGTGAGCTGGTAGCTGCCGTCGCCGCCCGACGTCGACTTCATGTAGATCATGCGCTCGACGCCGTTGACCTGCGCCTCGATGACCTGCGCCACGCTTTCCTCGACCGCCTGCGCCGACGCGCCAGGATAAGTCGCGGTGACGCGGACCTGCGGCGGCACGATGTCGGGGAACTGCGCCACCGGCATCGCCGTCATGGCGATGATGCCGGCGATGGTGATGACGGTCGAGATGACGAACGCCAGCCGCGGCCGGCGGATGAACAGCGACGAGATCGTCATGACTTACTGCTTCTGCATCGAGGCAGAGGGCGGCGCTGCGCTGGGATTGACCGTCATGCCCGGTCGCACGCGCTGCTGGCCCTGCACGATCACCCTCTCGCCGGCCTGAAGGCCGGAGGTGATGGCGACCATGCCGTCGCGCGACACGCCGGTCCGGACGCGCTTCTGCTCGACCATGTTCTTGTCGTTGACGACGAACAGGTAGGCGCCGGTCTGGTCCTGGGCGATGGCGGCCTGCGGCACGGCGACCGACGTCGGCACCGTCTCTCCTTCGATGATGACGCGCAGGGTCTGGCCGTCGGTCAGCATGCCTTCCGGGTTCGGGAAGGTGGCGCGCACGATCTGGCCGTCGGTCTTGGCGTCGACCGTGTTGTCGATGAAGTCGATCTTGCCGATTTCCTTGTAGATCGAGCCGTCGGCAAGCCTGATGCGCACCACGATGCCGTTCGGGTCGGCGGCCTGGTCGCGTCGCGCGTCGAGCAGCTCGCGCTGCGTCACGGGGAACAGTACGCGGATCGGGTTCTCGCTGACGACGGTGGCCAGCACCCCCGATTCGGGGCTGACGAGATTGCCCGGCGAGAAGGCGGCGCGACCGATGCGGCCGTCGATCGGCGACTTGATGTCGGTGTAGGAGAGCTGGAGCTCGGCGTCGCGGAGCTGGGCGCTGGCGTCCTCGACCTGCGCCTTGGCCTGAAGCTGCTCGGAGAGCCGCTGGTCGTAGGTGACCTGGGTGCCGGTACTGGTGCGCAGCAGCTCGGCGGCGCGCTTCAGCTGAAGCTCCGCGTTCGCCAGCGCGGCCCGCGTGGCGTCGAGCTGGGCCTTCTTCTGGTCGACCGCCGCCTGGTAGGTCTCGGGCTCGATGGTGAAGACGACCTGGTCCTTCTTGACCTGGTCGCCGTCGGCGAACTTGCGCGGACCGAGGAAGCCCTTCACCCGGGCGCGCAGCTCGACCTTGTCGACCGCGGAGGCGCGGCCGATGAACTCGGCCTGGTCGGCGATCGGCTTCAACTCGGCGGCCTGCACGAGAACGGCGGGGGGCGGGGCGCTTGGCTGCTGGGCCAGCGCCGGCGCTGCGCTGCAGGCAACGCAAAGCGCCGCAGCGACGAGCATCGAAGCCGTCGAACGTCGGTCTTTCATCCTGAAGTCCCCGCTAAAAAATATCGGCGGAACAGTGCCTTAATTCGCCCAAATGGTCACGGCAATTCAGGTCGAAATGGGCCTTGCAACACAGCGCGTGATCGGAGAGGAGTCGGGTATGGCGGCATGGCGGTGGTTGGCTATCGTTCTCGCGGCGGCGTGTGCCGTCGCGTCGTTCAACGCTGCCGCACAGACACCCCCGCAGACGCCTGCCCCCTCGTCCGGCAGCCCGGCCCAACGCGGCTCCTTCACCAACCCCGCCGAATACGACAGCTACATGGCGGCGCTGAACACCAAGGACCCGGCGCGGCGGGCGCAGGCCATGGAGGTGTTCATCGCCTGGTATCCGGGCAGCGTCCTGCGGCTGGACGCCCACGAGCAGGCGATCTCGGCCTGGCAGGCCGCCAACCAGCCGGCCAAGGCCGACTTCCTCGTTGCGCGCCTGCTGCAGGTCGATCCCGACAATGTGCGCGCGCTGGCCAACCGGGCCTATGTCGGACGCCTCAAGGCATCGGGCGGCGACGCCGCGGCGCTGGCAGCGGCCGTCACGGCTTCCGCGCGCGGCCTTGCCGTGATGCCCAGGTGGCAGAAGCCCGCATTGCTCGACGATGCCGGCTTCGCCCAACTCAAGGAACAGATGGCGGGCATCTTCAACGGCGTGCTGGGCTTCGCGGCGTTGCAGGCGAAGGACTATGACAAGGCGCGCGAATACTATCGCGTCGCTGTGGCGGCCGACCCGACCAACCTGCAGGACGTCTATCAGTATTCGGTGGTCCAGCTCGAAGGCTCGCCGGTCGATGCGCTGGGCTTCTGGTACGGCGCCCGTGCCATCGCCATCGCCCGGGCGGCGAAGAACGACTCCGCCGCACAGGACATCGATCGCTACGTTCGCTCGCGCTACAGCGTGTATCGCGGCAGCGAGGAAGGATGGGACGCGATTGTGACGCGCGTCGCCAACGAGAGCGCGCCACCCGCCAACTTCAGGAAATCGATTCCGCGCAACATGACGCCGCCCGAGCGGGCGCTCGAAGTCCTGGAGGACAACGAGCCGGCGAAGCTGACGCCGCCGCAGTGGGTGCTCGTGCTGCGCCATCGCGATGTCAGCCCCGCGAATAAGCGGGCGGCCGAGGCGGTGTGGAAGGCGATCGGCGACAGGCAGCAGGGCGGCCAGCGTCTGAAGCTGCCGATGAAGGTGATCACCGCCACGCCCGAGCGCATCGAGGGCGCGATCAGCGACGAGGCGCAGGCCCGCAATCTCGTCGAACTCGAGGTGACGATGGCGCGATCGCTCAGCCCGCTGCCCGCGGTGGGTTCGACCATCTTCATGTTCGGCACGCTGAGCGAGTACCGGACCCAGCCTTTCCTGTTCCGCCTGACCCGCGCCGAGCTGGCGCCGGAGTCGCTGCCGGTGGCGGGTGGGCCCTGCGCCGATCCGCGGCCGAAGATGTGCACCAAGGACTATCGTCCCGCCTGCGGCCAGCTGCGCGATGGAACGCGCAAGACCTATGCCAACGCCTGTACGGCCTGCAGCGATCCGCAGGTCGTGACCCAGGGCGCAGGCGCCTGCCCCTGAGTCTGTCAGGGGGCGGGAGAGGCAATTCAAGCGTCGATCTTGTTCCTCCCCATTCAGATGGGGAGGTGGCCCCGGCGCTGTTTACAGCGCCTTTTGGCCGGAGGGGTCATGAGTGAACGCTCTTTCTTCGGCGCTCCCGGACATCGCAAGGCGATGTCCTGACGCTTGCTGGCCGAGCTCTGCTCGGCCTAATGCGCCAGCAGCAGCGGCACGCGGCAGGACGAGATCACCTTGCCGGTGGCGCCGCCGAGCCCGAGGAAGCTCAACACCTGGCCGCGGCCATAGGCGCCCATCACCAGAAGGTCGGCGCCCTTGCCGTGCGTGTAGTCGAGCAGGGCGCGTCCGCGGGCGCGGCCCGACACCGCGCCGGGATCGATGGCGTCGATGGTGGTCTTGATGCCGTGCCGGCCGAGATTGCGCGCCAGATACGAGGCGCCGACATCGTCGGCCTTCGAGCCGACGACCAGGATGGTGATGGCGCTCGCCTTCGCGAGGAACGGCAGGGAGTACTCGACGGCGCGGGCGGCCTGGAAGCTGCCGTTCCAGGCGACGATGACCGAGCCGAAGCCGCCGCTGCCGGCGTTCGGCGGCGCGATCATGACGGGGCGCGCGCATTCGTGGATGGCGGCCTCGACGGTGGCGGGCGCCACGTTCTCCGGGTCGGAGCCCGGGCGACCGAGCACCAGCAGGTCAGAGCAGCGGCCCATGGCGACCAGGGTGTCGAGCGTCGCGGTTTCGGCTGCGGTGTAGGTCGAGCCGGCATTGCTGCCGAGCACTTCCTTGTAGGCGCGCTCTGATTCCTTGCTGCGCTCCTCGAGGCGCTCGTCGTCGAGGTTCATGATCAGCGGCATCGCCTCGCCGCTCATGGCCAGCCCGCCGATGGCGCCCCCGGCCGGCCCGACCGGCAGGTGCAGCGCATCCACGGTGGCGTCGAAATTGCCGGCGACGCGGGCGGCCAGCCGGAACGACATCGCGGCGTCGGGACCGCCTTCGGACACGGCCAGAATCGACTTCAACATGGAATACTCCCCCAGGGATTCTTCAGGACGCGCGATTAAGGAGCGGCGGCGCCTCGGGTGCAAGCCAAGTCTTTCGGCCGGCGGCTCAGCTTCGCGCCGCCTGTGCAAGACCGGTCATCAGCTCCGCGACGCCGCCCAGCTCCTGGCCGGCATTGCGTGCGCCGCGCAGGACCTCTTCGATCGGGCGGCCGTTGGCCAGCGAAGCGGCGCCCCAGAGCAGCGTCGATCGCATGCCGCTCTTGCAGAAGGCGACGACCCGGCCATCGCCTTCTGCGAGCAGGTCGGCGAAGGCACGCACCTGGTCGGGCGTCGCGCGCGGACCGGAGAAAGGCAGGTCGAGGAATTGCAGTCCGGCTGCTTCGGCGGCCGCCCGAAGGTCCGCCGTCTTCGGCTGGCCGAAGAAGGCCTCTCCCTCCGGCCGGTTGTTCACGACGGCGGTGAAGCCGGCAGCGGCGACTTCCTTCATGTCGCTCGGATCGAGCTGGCCCGAGACGGAGACACGATCGTCGACCGGCAACAGGGAAAGGCTCATGTCGACAACTCCCGTTTGCGGATCCAGTGGATGAAGGGAAGGGCCAGCAAGACCATCCAGAGTTTGCCCAGGATCTGGCCGGCCAGATAGTCGAGGCTGCCGAAGGCCAGCCATAGGAAGAGGACGCTGTCGGCGATCAGGCCGACGACGCTGCTGGCCAGCACGGCCAGCACGAGGCCGCGCGACTGCAGCGGCGTATAAACCGCGAAGTCCGCGAGTTCGGACAGGAGGAAGGCCGTCGCCGAGGCGATCAGAAGCTGCGTCGGCGCGACGGCCCCCGACAGGGCAGCGCCCGCCACGATGGCGCCGACGGCGACGCCGCGCCCGAGCCTTCGCTGCACGAGGTCGCGCAGGACCAGCGCCAGCCCGATCATCAGGACGCCCGAGGGCGCCATCAGGGGCTTGCCGCCCGGACCCCACGGCCAGACCGGCACCAGGCACGGTCCCTGCGGCACGCAGACGGCGCCGACATTACCGATCATCCAGTTGGCGAGTGGGATGCAGGCGATGAAGCCCAGGAAAAAGGCCAGGCCCGCGAACCTTGTCTGCTTGGTCGAATTCATGCCCGCGCTCCTAGCAGGTCCACCGCGCCGCTGGAACCCTGGGGAACCCGACCGCAGTGGTTGCGTTAGATGGCACACAATCGAGGAGACATTTCATGCAGTCCATTGCCCGCCGCTCGGTCCTGTTCGGCGCCGCCGCCCTGTCGGCCCTCCCGGTCGCCGCCGCGTTCGCTGTCGACGCGCTGCCCGACGCCCGTTTCGTGGGCTTTGCCCAGGAATTCAACGACTTCGAGATCGCCTCGGGCCGGCTCGCCCTCGCCAAGTCGACGAACGAGAACATCCGCGGCTTCGCGGCCCGCATGGTCGCTGATCAGACCGAGGCGGCGCAGTACCTGAGCAAGGCGCGGCAGGAGGCGGGTGTCTCCTACGCGCCCGATCCCAGCAACGCGCCGGGCTGGACAGCCACACTGCAGCGGCTGCAGGTGCTGGAAGGCGTGGAGTTCGATACCGCCTATGCCAACGCCCAGCTCGCCGCGCACATCGATGCCAATGCGCAGTACGG
>JBILYJ010000074.1:0-15606 GCA_044377795.1 Reyranella sp.
GTATTGACGCATCACGAGTCCGCGACGCGAGGCAGATCGAATGTCGCGAAGCGCTACGCGAATGAGAGACGGCATTTCCGCGAGAGCTGGGGGGATGCCGTCCTCGACGATCCCTGCTTCCATCCGGCGCTGTCACTCACGGCGTGGCGCACGAGCCTGGACCACTAGCGCGATGCACGTCCGCACGCCCTCGCGACACAGGCCGTACCCACGGCGGACTGGACGGGTTCGACGCGCGGCCTATGCCGCGATCGAAGCGGTCTCTGCGGGACTTGGCATTCTGTTCGTCGAAGGCATGGTGCTCGGACGCCTGTTCGGCGGCGTGCTTCGGCCCGCCATGCTTCACGTGTTGGCGCCGCGGCTGGCCACGCTTGAACTCGGTTTCGACCAGGATTTCTACATCCGCCAGTTCGATGACGAGGCGCAACGCCGGCGCGTCGCTCGGGCTCCGTTGCTCCACTATGCGCTTGTGGGCTGGCGGACGCGCCACGCGCCGGCGCCCGGGTTCGATCCCGCCTTCTACCGGCGTCGAAATCTGGACCGGCCGGCAGGAATGGATCCCCTGTTCCATCATCTGGAGAAGCCGGCCTCGCAGAAATCCCCGCGCAACGAAGTGGAGGCCCGGACCGATCGTCCGCCGTGGCGGGAAGGCGCTGAGGCGGTGCTGGTGTTCCATCACGGGCGCGGCGGCGGCAGCAGCCATTTCCTCGATCTGTTCGAGCACGACATCGAGAACACGGGTCGTAATGTTCTCCGTGCCAGAACGATTCTGAAAGCGCCGACGCTCGCGGTCATCGGCGATCGAACGTTCGACCTTGCATCCCGACGCGACCCGCTGATCCAGTTCGCCCGCGAGCGTCGCGTGACCAGACTCCTGGTAAATCACCTCATCGATCGTCCGCCGGAGATGATGGCATGGGTGCGTGACCTGGGCGTGCGACTGGGCGTGCCTTATGACGTTGTGCTGCATGACTACTTCATGCTGTGTCCGCGGATCGATCTGATCACCGGGGAAGGCACGGTCTGCGACGTCGCGCCGCCGGAGACTTGCGTCCGGTGTGTCGTGACCCACGGTGCCGAGGTGCGGGAATTCGATCCGCTCGCCTGGCGCCGTGACCATCTGGCCTTCCTCCAAGGCGCGGATCGCATCGTGGCGCCGAGCGACGATGTCGCCGCGCGGATGCGGCGCTACCTGCCCAGGCCGATTGCCGTGTGGGAGCCCGAGAGCGACGCGGGCTATCCGCCAGAGCATACGCCGCGTGTTTGCGAAGCCGAGCCTCTGCGCATCGTCACGCTGGGGGCTTTGAATGTCGGCAAGGGCTTGCGTGTCGTGCAGGCCCTTGCCGACGCGGCGGGGCGGGCCGGCGCGCCCCTGCAGGTGTCGGTCCTCGGCCCTGCCTCGGAACCGCTGCCGCGCAGTGTCGCTGTCCGTGGCACCTTTCTGTCGGAGGACCTGGGAAGGCTGCTCCAGGAAGCGGCCCCACACGCTGTCTTCCTGCCGGCGATCTGGCCGGAAACCTGGTCGTTCGTGCTGACGGCGGCGCTGAAGCAGGGGCTGCCCGTGATCGCATTCGACATCGGTGCGCCGGCGGCGCGCCTACGGCGGCTCGGTCGCGGTCTTGTGCTGCCGACAGCGCTGGCGGCGGATACGGACAGGCTTCTGGCGACGCTCCTCGAACTGCGCGATCGGTGGATTGTCCGGTGAGCGACCGGCGATCGCCCAGGACGACGAGCGACCTGCTGCTCTCTGCGGTGCGCGGCAGCAGCAGCGGGACGGCGGCCATCACTCGAATGCTGCCGGGTTGGACGCGCGCCATCTGCCGCCAGTACGGCCTCCTGCCGGGAACCGTCGATCTCGCTCACTATGCGCATTCGGCACGACGATCGTTTTCGTCGTGGGATGCTGCGGCGTTCCACTACCTGGCGGTCGGATCGGGGCGCGGCTGGTCCCCCCGGGCCGGATTCTCGCCAGCCGACTACCGCCGGCAGAATCCGGATGTCGCCATGGCGGGGTACGAGCCGTTTGCCCATTGGCTGAGGTTTGGCCGCGAAGAGGGGCGGGACACCGCGGCTCCGGCGGATCCTCCGCCTCCCGAGATCCGGCACCTGCTGGCACATCGGCGTCCAGACACCCTCCACGCCACGGTTGACGTGGTCGTACCGGTCTATGGCAGCCGGGCGTTGGCGCTTCAGGCGATCGATAGCGTGCTCGGGGCGGTCACGAGAGAGAGCTTCGAACTGGTGGTCGTGGACGATGCCTCGCCCGATCCGTTGCTGCGGAGTGAATTGCGGGCACTGGCCGATGCCGGCTTGATCACCCTGATGGAGAACGAGCGCAATGTCGGCTTCGTGGGGGCCGTCAATCGCGGCGTTGCGCTCCATCCCCGACGCGACGTCGTCCTGTTGAATTCGGATGCCCGGGTGTTCGGCGACTGGCTCGACCGGCTGCTGGCGGCGCTGCGCACGCCGCGGACGGCGACTGCAACGCCTCTCTCCAATGCCGCGACGATCTTGAGCTATCCGGCCACGCTCTGCGAAAATCGCCTATCGGCGGGCATGGACATCGCACAATGGGACAGCCTGTGTGCGGCGATCGATATGCCCGTCGTGGAAATCCCGACCGGCGTTGGTTTTTGTATGGCCGTGAGGCGAGCCTGTCTGGATCAGATTGGCGCCTTCGACCAGGAGCGGTTCGGTCGCGGTTATGGCGAGGAGAATGACTTCTGCCTAAGGGCGACGGCGGCGGGGTGGCGTCACGTGGCGGCGACCGGCCTCTTCGTCTGGCATCGTGGCGGCACATCGTTCGGCGACGAGCGGGAGACGCTCGTCGAGGCGGCGCAAGCGACAATCGAGATGCTCCACCCCGGTTATGCCGCCAAGGTGAGGCGCTTCATCCAGGACGACCCATTGGAGCCAGCGAGGAGGGCGCTCGACATTGCGAGAATTCGCGCCGATCCGCGCCGCAAGTGGTTGAGCTTGGAGAGAATGGGCCTCACGGGAGCCGCAGGCCCGGATGGACGCGACGTGCTCGAGATTGTGCTCGTTCCGGACATTCCACCCTACGCCGGTCAATATCGGCTGGTGCCTCAGGGCCTTGGCGCCGTTCCCAATCTGCCGCGCTGCGGGCCAACAACGAAGGCTGACAGCCTGGCAGCCTTGCTGAGCGATCTTGGCATCGTGGAGTTCGGTGGAGGAAACGGAGGACCGGTCGCGGCTGCGCTGAGTGGAAAGCTCCACCGGGCGATGGAAAGAAGTGCCAACGGAAGGGCGGCGGCGAACGGCCTTTGAGGGTGTTGCCCGGAGGCCACAGTAATATCCTGGTTCAGCAATAACAAAACTGTTCCATGAGTTTTGTGAGGTGATTGTGGTATTGTTACGCCGATAGCCCGCTAATTTTGACGAGATCGTGGGGATAATTATGAAGAAAGCTGGTTTGGCTCTGCTTGGTCTGGGACTGTTGCTGCCGAACGTTGCTGGCGCCCAGGCGATCAACGCCCAGGAGGGCTTCTACATTGGTGCAGGCGGCGGTGCCGCCTGGTTTGTTGGCTCGAACCCCAACGCTCAGACTTGGACCGGCTGGTCGGTCGGCGGCAAGGCCGGCTACGACTTCGTTGGTCCTCGTGTCGAACTCGAAGCCGGCTACGGCCAGATTCCAACCTCTGCCAACATCCCGGGCTCGGCGATCAACGGCAAGGTCGGTCAGCTCACGGTGATGGCGAACCTGTTGTACGACTTCATGCCGACCTCGATCATCACGCCGTATATTGGCGCCGGTGCGGGTATCGCGTTCGTCGACAGCAATAGCTCGCTGGGTAGCACGCAGTTCGCCTATCAGGGCATGGTGGGCATCGCCTACAATGTGAGCGAGCAGCTGCGGTTCGCTATCGAAGGCCGGTATCTCGGCACCACGAACCCCAACGTCAACGTGCCGACGATTGGCAACGTGAGCTTCCCGAACCAGAATATCCTGGCGTTGGCGGGCGTGCAGTTCAAGTTTGCGGCTCCGCCGGCCGCTCCGCCGCCGCCGCCTCCGGTCGTTTCGCCGCCGTCGTTCATGGTGTTCTTCGACTGGGATCGCTCGAACCTGTCGGCCCAGGCTCTGAACACGATCAAGCAGGCTGCCGGCGCCTACAAGGCGAAGGGCAACGCCCGCATCACGGCGACCGGCCATACCGATACCACGGGTTCGGAAGCCTACAACATGGCGCTGTCTCTGCGCCGCGCGAATGCCGTCAAGGACGCCCTGGTGCGCGAAGGCGTGCCCGCCACCGCGATCGCGGTCGTCGGTCGCGGCATGCAGGGCCTGCTGGTGCAGACCGGCCCGAACGTCCGCGAGCCGCAGAACCGCCGCGTCGAGATCGTCATCCAGTAAGCTGGACGACCCTGGACAAGGAAGAGGCGGCCCTCACGGGCCGCCTTTTTCTTTGCTCAAATCTTGCGCAGGACGTCTTTGACTACCGGGAAATGCTGCGCCCATGTGGGCCGAGACCAAGAAGCGAGTGTTCGAAGCTGGGCTTCGCGCTGCGCGGAGTGGGCCTGTGCATAGTCGAGCACGGCGGCATGCCAGGCCAGGCGGTCAGTCGGATTGACATAGCCCGGGATGTCGCCACCAACCTCCCGAAACACGGGAATGTCGCGGCAAAGGACGGGGCGCCCTGCGTCATGGCTTCGGCGAGAGGCAGGCCGTAGCCCTCTGCGAAGGACGAGAGTGGCAAGGCCCGGGCGCCTTTCAGCAGACCGGCAACGGCGGCGTCGGACAGCCGGCCGCATTCCGTCACATGGTCTTGGGGAATGCCGCGCTCCAGCAGGTCGATCACGTCCCGGCTCTTCCAGCCGCGTTCGCCGATGACAAGAAGATGCGTCATCCAGTGTGGCGTCGCTAACGCCCGCGGGCTCGTTCGGACCGGGTCTGTGTCCGCTGACCGAAATCAGGCATTCGAGGGCCTTCCTGCGGATGGCCGGAACGCGGCATGATCGGGATAGATATCACGAGACCAATAGAACCGGGGATTCGACCATGAAGCGGCTCAAGTTCGGCGCCTTCCTCGCGCCTCATCATCCGATCGGCGAGAATCCGATGTTGCAGTTCCGCCGGGACCTCGACCTCGTCGAGCAGCTCGACGGGCTGGGATATGACGAATTCTGGTGCGGCGAGCATCATTCGAGCGGCTGGGAGATGATCGCCTCGCCCGAAATGTTCCTGGCCGCGGCGGGCGAGCGCAGCAAGCGCATCAAGCTGGGCACCGGCGTGATCTCGCTGCCCTACCACCATCCCTACAACGTCGCCCAGCGCATGGTGCAGCTCGACCACATGACCGGTGGTCGGGCGATCTTCGGCTCCGGGCCCGGCGCGCTGGCGTCGGACGCTCACACGCTCGGCATCGATCCCATGCTCCAGCGTGACCGCCAGGACCATGCGATCGGCATCATTCGCCGCCTCTTCAAGGGCGAGCGGGTCACCGACAAGACCGACTGGTATACGATGCAGGATGCGGCCCTGCAGCTGCTGCCGCTGCAGGAGGACATGCCGTTCGTCGTCGCTTCGCAGGTCAGTCCCTCGGGCATGACGCTGGCAGGCAAGCACGGTATCGGCATCATCTCGATCGGCTCGATGTCGAACGAGGGGCTGCTCGCGCTGCCGACGCAGTGGAAGTTCGCCGAGGACGCCGCGAAGAAGCACGGCCAGACGGTCGACCGCAGGAACTGGCGCGTGCTGCTCAGCTGGCACGTCGCGGAGACGCGCGAGAAGGCCCGCGAGGAAGCGCGGGTGGGCCTGCACCGCTGGCACAATGAATACATCGTCGGCACCCTGCAGCGGCCCGGCGCGACGCCCTTCGCCGATCCTGACGAGGCGGTGGACAAGACCGCCTTCACGCCGGGCTCGGCTGCGACGATCGGCACGCCCGACGATCTCGTGAAGGTCATCAAGGACGTCTACGCCAAGAGTGGCGGCTTCGGCACCGTCGTGGGCTTCGTCCACGACTGGGCCAACCCGGAGAACACGCGCCGCAGCTGGGACATGGTCGCGCGCTATGTCATTCCGGAGATCAACGGCTACGTGACCAAGCTGCGCGAATCGCAGAAGTTCTTGATCGAGAATCGCGGTGTCTTCGAGCGGGCGCAGCAGGCCATCATGGCGAAGATCATGCAGACCGAGGGCGGTGCGGAAGCCCTCAAGGCCACCAAGGCGCCGCGCTTTGCGGCCGCTTCGGCCGCGGTGCCGGACTTCGAGAAAGAGAACGCCCGCTGAACGGGACGACGAGGCGGCGCCCGTGGCGCCGCCTCAGTTCTGCTGCTGCCGCCAGACGAAGATCGAGCTCATCGTGTAGTTGAACGTGGCGCCGACGATGACGCCCGCGATGCCGGCGATCCACCAGCTCTCGTTCGAGACGAACAGCCACGACGCCACGCCGATATTGGCCAGCGCACCGACGCCGCACACGACGTAGAACTTCAGCAGGCCCGCCAGCGCGGCCATGCCCCGCAGCTTCATGTCACTGTAGGTGAGCAGATTGTTCACGAGGAAGTTCGACGTCATGGCGACGACGGTCGCCGCAGACTGCGCCACCTCGAAGCCGAGCCCGCCCAGCATTCCGATTCGCAGCACGATGAGGTGAATCGCGAGGCCGATGGCGCCGACGATCATGAAGAACAGGAAACGGACCGAGACGGTGCCGCCCGTCAGGCGATGCAGCAGGAGCCCGAGGAAGTCGAGGATGGCCCGGGTGTCGAACTTGGAAAGGCCTTCCTGCCGGGAGCGGAAACGGTAGGCGACCTCGGCCACGCGCATGCGGCCGCGGGTGCTGGCCAGGATGTCGAGAAGGATCTTGAAGCCTGATGGAACCAGGCTGGGCGCCACGGCCTCGAAGACTTCGCGCTTCAGTGCGAAGAAGCCGCTCATCGGATCGGAGACCTGCCGGCCGATGATGAAGGCAGCGAGGCGGGTGGCGACGCGGCTGGCGAAGGCACGCCGGGCCGAGAAGCCGCCTTCGCTGCTGCCGTCGCCCACGAAGCGGCTGCCGATCACGATATCGGCCTCGTCATTCTGAAGCTTGGCCACCATGGCGGGAAGGATGGTCTCGTCATGCTGGAGGTCGGCATCCATGACTGCGACGTAGGGGGCGGCCGAGCTGAGGGCTCCCTCGATGCACGCGCCAGCCAGACCGCGACGGCCGACGCGCCGGATACAGCGCACGCGGACATCGTCCATGGCCAGTTGCTTGGCGACCTTCCAGGTGCCGTCGGGGCTGTCGTCGTCGACGAAGACGACCTCCCACGCGATGTCGCCCATCGCCTTTTCGAGCAGGCCTACGAGGCGCGGCAGGTTCTGAGATTCGTTGAAGGTCGGAACGACGACCGACACTGTCGGGGAGAAAGATTGCATCCAGCCTCATTATATTGCGGAGGCGGGGCCGATCCTAACGCGATTTGCGAGGGAGATCGGCCTTGTATGCCGGGACCATGCCCCTAGACTTCGGCCAGATATTCTAGCGGCCGGTGGCATTGGATGAGGCGATCGATTGGGGGAGCGGACAGGGGCTCCGACCGTCTTCTGGCGTTGTTGCCGAAGCTGTGCATTGCGCTCGTCGTCGCCCTGACGGTCGGTTACACGATCGCCGGCGCGATTGTCCGGCCCAACATGTATTCCGACAGCGGCTGGGGATTCCTCGGCTGGTACACCCAGGACCGCGCCTCGTCTTTCAACCATTCGCTGGGCCCCGACTTCTCCGACATCTCGCGTGAAGTCGAGGCCTTCATGAGCACCTGGACGCCGGGCCAGCATCTCCTGCCCGGCCTGGTCGAGAAGCTCGGCATGAGCCTGGGCCTGGCGATCATCGTCGTCGTCGCGGTCTTCTCGGTGCTGGGTCTTTTCGGATGGTTCGCCCTCTACCGGGCCTTCGGTTTTCCACTGCAGACGACGGCGCTCGCGCTGGTGATCATTGCCTGCAACAGGTTCTTCAATCTCTCCTTCACGAACTACTCCGGCGGCGAGGTTCTGCTGTTCGGGGTCGCCCCGTGGTTCATCCTCATGGCGTGGCGGCTTCGCGACCTCAGGTGGTTCGCCGTACTGCCGCTCGTGGCGGGGACGGCGGTGCTGGTCGTCGCCAAGCTGAGCGGCATCATCATCGGCGCCGCGGTGGTGGGCGGCGCCGCAATCTGTGGCGACAGGGCGTGGCTGAGGCGGGACACGGTCCGCAAGCTGGTCGTGGCCGGGGTGACGATAGGCCTGATGGGCGCGATCTTCTACGTTGCCTGGTTCACGCGGGGCGTCACGGCAGCCTCCATCTCGACGACGCTCCATCCCGACGGGCTGCTCTTCTACCTATCGTTCGGTCTGGGCAGCCTGTGGAGCGCCAGCCTGTCGCTGCTCGACCTCGGCAACTACCTGTTCCTCAATCCCGGGCGACAGGTGCTGACGTCGATCGACGCGATGGCCTACGCCTTCTTTCCGCTCGCCGTCGCGACCTTCGCCATCACCTGGGTGCGTCTGCGCGACAGCTATGGCGAGTATCTGCGCTTCGCCTATTCCGTGTCGGCTGCGATGCTGGTCGTCTTCCTGCTCACATGGATGGCCGGCAAATCGGTGAGCTTCGACGAACGCCACTTCCGGGTCCCGTCGCTCCTGCTTTTCATCGGTGTCGTGCAGGCCTTCACCACCAGTCGGTCCTGGCTGTTGCGATTGTCGTTCGCCGCCGTGGCCGGGCTGGCATGCCTCTACGGCGTGACGTCGTTCGTGACACGGACCGTGGCGAACTCGCATTATCCGATGGGCGATCGCGGCTTTCGGCAGATGAGCGCGTCAGCGGAGGCGGTTGCCTTCATCCGTACCATCGATCTGCCCGGGCCAGAGTCCAAGAAGACGCTGATCTACCTGCCGTCGCCCGAGATCGCACTGGAGGTCCGCAATGCCCGGAGCTCGTCCAACCAGGCCGACTTCGAATCGGTCGACGACCTGAAGGCCAGGGTGCATCGCGGCCGCGTCGACCGCCTTTACGTGTTCGTCCAGAAGCGGCTCCTGGACAACGGCAAGGCCGACGCCATCCTGCGCTCCTTCGTCGACTATCCGATCGATGGCTGGACGATGGTGCCGCTGGGCGACCTCGTCTGCTTCTACCAGGTCCGCAACTAGCGCGCGGTGCTGTACTTGTAGAAGCGCACCAGCTCGACCGGCATGAGATTGCCTTCCGAGTAACGGTTGCTCACTCCCCCCAGCAGATTGTTGACCGGGAAGGCGAGGGAAATCAGGAACCCCAGAATCGCGATCGAGCGCAGGTCCTCGCGGGCGAGCCTGGCCCAGGCGGCGATGGCCATCGAAACGAACAGGACGGGCAGGGTGTAGGCGAGGCTGCGGTCTACATCGAGCACCATGAACGACGCCGCCACGATCGCTCCCGTGACACCGACGATCGCCAGCAGCGAGAACCACCACCGGTTCCTCACGAGGATGATGCAGGCCACGAGGGGCCACAGCCAGAGGCCGGCCAGCACGTGCGGCAGCTCGTACTGTACGTTGGGCAGGTTGAGCGGCAGGACACTGAAACCGACATCCTTGCCGGCGCCGATCGGGATATGGAGCCCGTAGCCGAACATCAGGATGAGGCGGATGAGGCCGGCCACCAGGATGGCCCCGGCTACGGTGAACGTCTGGAGATTGAACCAGTCGGGCTTGCGGCCGTCGCTGTTGCGCATCGCCCAATAGACGATCAGCAGCGGCGAGACGATGACCGCGCGTTCGTCGGTGAAGCAGGCCGCGATGACGGCGGCCGCGATGACGAGCGGGCTGCGGAACGCAACCGCGACGGTCAGGAACGCAAACGCGTACGCGTCGCCCATGCCGCCGAGTTGCAGGAAGGCCGCCTTGCCGGCATAGATCGACGCCACGCCGAACACGCTGGCCAACGCCACGATACGGTCGCCGAAGAGGTCCATCGCGATCTTGCCGACGAGGGCCAACATCAGGATGCCCAGGCCGAACTGGATTGCCAGCAGGCCGCGCCAGTCGATGTGGAGAACCTTCATGGTGAGCGGGAGGGTGAGGCGGAAGGCGAGCTTGGCGTCGTGCAGCGCCTGGTCCTTGTACTGTTCTCCCGCCGTCGCCAGCGGATCCGCGGCCTGACGCTCGAGAACCGGCCAGAAATTGACGATCTGGGCATCGGTGCCGAGAAAGAAGCTGATGCGGGGGAAGGAGATGAACAGCGACAGCGCGATCGCCAGAGCCACACCCCAGGCCAGCCAAAGGCGCCGGCCGGCAATCAGGCCGAAGGCTGCCCCGCAGCGCGACATGATCGCGTCGTAGATCTCTTTCAGCATCAGATGTTGAGCCTGTTGAAGATGAAGTCGGGCAGGGCGCGCACAACGAACATGATGAGCCGCCATTTGCGCGGCAGGTAGGCGACGGGCGTGCCACGTTCCAGGGCGTCGACCGTACCCTGTGCGACGGACTCGACCGAGGCGAGGCGCCGTCCCTGGGCCTTGTACTGAGCCGTCATCGGCGTGTCGGTCGGGCCGGGCTTGATCAGCACGATCTTCACGCCGGAGCCGGCGAAGCGGTGCTGCAGGCCCTGGGCATAGCGGTCCATCAGGGCCTTCGAGGCGCCATATACATAGTTCGCGCGTCGGCCGCGATCGCCGGCGACCGACCCGATCATCCCGATCGTCCCGCGCCCGGCCGGGTTCATGGCGCCGGCAAAGGCCTCGGCGAACAGGACGGGCGAGACGCCATTGACCTCGATCGAACAACGCGCCTGCTCGATATCGTCCTGGCAGGGCTGCTGGGGCGACAGCACGCCATGGGCGATCAGCGCCATGTCGACAGGGCCCTGCGCCGTCCAGCGTGCCACCGCTGCGGCGATCGCCGGGGTGGAAAGGAAGTCCAGCGTTTCGACGGAGATCTCAGCCTGGCCGCCGCGCGCGCGCAGGTCGGCGGCGATCCGCCCGGCCAGCTCGACGTTGCGCGCGACGAGGATCAGCTCGACGGGGCCGCGTTGTACCCACAGCCGGCAGCAATGCTCGGCGATGGCCGATGTCGCGCCGATCACGACGATGCGCTTCTTCTGGTCCAACTCACTGCCCCATCAAACGTCGTGACATGCCTGAGCTCATCCCTGGATCGCGGAACTTCGCAAGCTCGGGCGCCCGCGGATAGCCCGCTTCGAAGAGTTCGCGCGGCATTCGGGCGTCCTTGGCGAGGTAGAGGCGTCCGCCGGCGCTGCGCACGACCGCATCGAGCTCGACGAACAAGCGCTCGGTGCGCGGACCACGGTTGGGGAAGTCGAGCGAAAGCGTAATGCCGGGGGTCGGGAAGCTCAGCAGGCCGGAAGAGACACGGTCGCCGAAGGTCTTGATGACGGCGAGGAAGGAGCCCTGGCCCGAACGGGCGATGATGTCGAGGATGTCGCGCAGGGCGGCGGGTCCGGCATCTCGCGGCACGACGAGCTGGTATTGGAAAAAGCCGCGTGGGCCATAGAGCCGGTTCCAGTCCTGAATGTCGTCGAGCGGGAACAGGAAAGTGTCGAACGGTCGTCGCCTGGCTCGGCTTCGGTGGCTGTTCAGGTGGTAGTAGACGCTGTTGAATGCCGGCAGGGTCAGCCGGTTGAAGAGCGAAAGCGGGGGGGTGACGGGCACGGCGAGACGGCGTGGCAAGGGCGGCTTGCCGGTTTGGTCGACCGCAGGGTTGGCTCTCAGGAAGATTCCGCGCGGGCGGCTGCCGACGGTGCAGTCGATCCACGACACGGTGTGTTCCCACAGCGACTCGGAATCGTCGGCTAGGGTCAGGAACTCCTCGAGGCTGCGGTAGGAAAGGATCTCGGTGTCGAGCCACGGCCCCGCCACCGGCTGGAGCTGCAGCTCGGCGGTGGCGATGAGGCCCGTCAGGCCGATGCCGCCCACGGTCGCGGCGAACAGGTCGGGCCGCACGCCGGGACCGCAGTCGAGGACCTCGCCGTCGGTGCGGACCAGCGTCAGGTTGCGGACGTGATGGCCGAACGAGCCGACCCGGTGATGGTTCTTGCCGTGCACGTCGTTGGCGATGGCGCCGCCCACGCTCACGATCTGGGTGCCCGGGATCACCGGCAGACTCCAGCCGCGCGGCACCAGGAAACGCTGAATGTCGCGAAGCTGTACGCCGGCCTCGCAGACCAGGCGGCCGGTCTCGGGATCGAACGAATGGAACCGGTCCAGCCGGGCCGTGCTGAGCAGCGTGCCCCCGGGATTCAGGCAGGCATCGCCGTAGCTGCGGCCCATGCCAAGCGGAATCGCCGGTCCCTTGCCGCTGAGCTCGTTGGCCAGCGTGGCAATGTCGGACAGTTCGGCGACTTGATGAGGCTCCGCGCTCAGGCGTCCCCAGGAGGAAACAGGTCTCATCCGTCCTGTGCCCGAGAAGCGAATTGGTTAAAGCAGATGGTACTTCGTCGGCCGGCCAAAGGCCACGTCAATAACGCCCTCCGGGCAGGCCTCGACCGATGGCGGGGATTGCCAGAGTCCATTGGAGCACGCATACATGGCGTTCATGAAGGGTGTCTTGGGGCAATGAGTTCACTTTCGTCGGGGACGACGATGGTGGGGCTGATCCAGCTGGCTCGGCCGAAGCAATGGGTGAAGAACGTCTTCGTCTTCGCCCCCCTGGTCTTTGCCCGCGAGTTCACCAATCCCGCGTCGATAAAGCTCTCGCTGCTGGCCTTCATCCTGTTCTGTGCCGCGTCTTCGGCCTGCTACATCGTGAACGATCTGCACGACATCGAGCGAGACCGGCGGCATCCGACCAAGCGCCTGTCTCGACCGCTCGCCGCCGGCCGCGTCCGGCCCGGCGGTGCAATCGCTCTCCTGGGCGTGATTCTGTTGGGGCTCGCCGTGGCGGCGATCTTCCAGCCCTGGGTCATGATGGTGATCGCGGGCTATCTCGTGCTCAACATCGCCTACACGTTCGTGCTGAAGCAGCAGCCCGTCCTCGACATTTTCAGCATCGCCATCGGCTTCGTGCTGCGCATCTGCGCCGGCGCCGTCGTGCTCGAGCTCCCGTTGTCGAGCTGGATGTTGATCACCACGCTCTGTCTCGCCCTCTACCTTGCGGCCGTGAAGCGGCGGCAGGAGCTGCTGGGCAGCGGCTCGGACGGGCGCGAGGTGCTGGACAAGTATTCGCCGGCGCTGATCGAGCGCTATGCCGAGATGTCGGCGACGGGCGCACTGGTCTTCTACAGCCTGTTCGTCATGTCGGCGAACCAGAAGCTGACGGCGACCATCCCCTTGGTGATCTTCGGCCTGTTTCGCTACTGGTACGTGGTGGAGCGGCTGGGCGCCGGGGAGTCGCCGACTGACGCGCTGCTGTCGGACCTGCCGCTGCTCGCGACCGTGGTGGCCTGGGTCGCGGTCTGCGGAATCGTGCTCTACGCGTAGGGTACCCGCCTACTTGCGGGCGAACGTGTAGAAGCGGTGGCCGACATAGCTGGTCACTGCCGGCGCCAGCACGCCAATCAGGTGGGCGATGTCGTCGGCATGCCAGGTGAAGGCGATGGTGGGGAACACGATCCGGGCCAGACCGACGCTGATTGCCCAGACGAAGCCCAGGGCCACGATATTGACCAGGACGAAGCGGCGGACCTCGGAGGCAACCGAGCGGCCCGAGGCATCGAAGACAAATCGGCGCGCCAGCAGGTAGGCGGTCGTCATGCCCAGAAGGTAGGCCACGACAACCGCCATTTCGAAGGGCATCAGGTAGTTGAGCCCGTACCGGCTGAGCAGGTTGACCAGGGCGGCGATGCCGCCCGTGGCCAGGAATTTCAGGAACCGGCGGTTCATCGGTTCTCGGTGCGCCACACACCGGGATCGGCGATCGCCTGCGCCATCAGCTTGCCATAGCGCACGCTTTCGGAAATGCCGCGGTCCTCGGGATAATAGAAGCAGGTGTCGGCGATCTGCAGGCCCTGGATCTCTGTCTGCACCTTGGGGATCTTGGCGAGGAAGCCCGGTTCGCAGACGGGCTGGGCGTGGTTGAGCCGGCCGACCTTGCTCGCGAGGAGGTCGCGCGGCTTGAGCGAGGGGTTGAGTTTCTGCAGGTAGCCGAAGGCCTCGGCGACGAACTCCTCGGAGTTGCGACCGAACCTGGGATGCGTCTGCGGCATGTAGTAGGGCACGTAGACGATCGTGTCGGGAAGATTCCGCAGGTGCGAGAACTCGACGATGCCAGGAATGTCGATGGCGTCGTCGTTGACGTTCAGCCAGAAGTGACGCGTGACCGGCCTGGCGAGCTTCAGCAGCACGCAGACGACGCCGATGTTGCGGATCGCGTCGTATTTCGCCTTGGCCTCGGCAGACAGGCCCGGCACCAGCTTCGACACGAAGGGTGTCGGGACGGTCGAAATGACTGCGTCGAAAGCTCGAGGCGTGCCATCGACGACGAGTCCGGTGACGCGTCCGTTCTCGCTCGTGACTTCGCTGACGCGGGCACCGAGCTTGAGCGTGCCGCCGCGTTTCGCGATGGTTTCGACCAGCGCGTCTACGAGTGTCTGCGAGCCGCCGTCGATGTAGCCCAGCTCCTCCTGGAAGATCGACGACCGTGAGGTGCCGACACGCTTGATGCGGGTCCAGATCCAGGCGGCCGAGATGTTGTCGGCGAACTCGAAGAACTTCAGATCGAAGAGGCGTTTCCACAGGAGGTCATAGGCACGCTCTCCCTGCCACTTCCGGAACCAGTCCAGGGCGTTCACATTCTCCAGCGGCGACCAGTCGGTGCGCCGGGTCGACAGGAACATGTGGAGCCCGTAGCGGATTTTCGAGATCAGGCCGAGCTTGGGGAAGGCGAGAAGGGCGAGCGGATCGCCCCAGCGATGGTGCTTGCCGTCGATGAAGTAGCCCATCGACGTCTTCCGCCAGATCATGCGGTCGGCGAGGCCGAGTTCCTCCATCAGCTCGAAGGTCGGCCGATCGGCCTTGCAGACGAAATGGTAGAAGCGCTCGATCGACAGGCCGTCGAAGTCGAAATGGGCGGCCATGCCGCCGGCCACCCGGTCGGCCTCGAAGACCGTGACCTCGTGCCCGGCCTGGAGCGCGTGATGGGCTGCCGCCAATCCCATGGCGCCCGCTCCGATAACCGCAACACGGGCCACGCTCAGAACTCCAGGACCACGCGCGAATAGACCGGATCGTGGAAGGTCTCGCGCAGGCCTTCGCGGATCGGAGTCGATGTCACGCCGAAGAGGCGTGGCCAGTCGATCACCTCGAATGTCTCGGGCACGACGAGGGCGGCGAGCTGGCTTACGGTGAACGGCGGGTTTTTGTCCACCAGGGCGTAGAGCTGCAGCAGGGCGCGGAAGAGCCCGTATGGAATGCGGACGATGGCCGCCCGGGCGCCGCTGGCCTCCTTCAACGCCCGGATCAGATCGATGTAGGTGATCTGCTCCTGGCCGGAGATGTTGAACACCTGACCGGGCCGCGGCTCGGCGATGCAGGCGGCGATGATGTTGCAGAAGTCGCCGACGTAGAGTGGCTGGCGGAGATACCGCCCGTGGCCGGGGATCGGGAACACCGGCGTGCGGGCCATGAAGCGCGCCAGCCAGCCCAGATGCTTGCGGTCGAACCAGCCGTACATCAGCGTCGGTCGCAGGACGCAGG
>JBILYJ010000505.1:0-4098 GCA_044377795.1 Reyranella sp.
GGCTTGGACTGACCTTCTCGCCACACCGCAAAGGATCGCATCCATCACAAGCCGGCGATGGGCTGAACTGTCATGAGTTCTGTCGCTTGGTATCAGACGTCTCTCAACAATACAGTTGCTCCGCTTCTCGCCTTCGGCGCTTCGGTCGAGACGACGGGCTGTCTCAATTCAGCGCGAACGGGAAATACTTCTCGTTGATCTTCTTGTAGGTGCCGTCGGCCACCATCTCGCCGAAGGCCTTGTTCAGGGCCTCGCGCAGCTTGGCGTCTTCCTTGCGAAGGCCCGCCGCGACGCCGACGCCCAGGGTCTGCGTATCCTTGATGTCCTGGCCGACCAGCTCGCAGCACTTGCCTTCCGGCTTCTGGCTCCACAGCCACAGCTGCGCCTTGTCGCCGAACACCGCGTCGACTTCCTCGCTGGCCAGTCCCTGCAGCGCTGCGGCGGTCGAGTCGTAACGCTTGAGCTGGGCGGAGCGGCGGAAGCTCTTGTCGGCCCAGTCGGCGTGCATGGAATCCCGTACGATGCCGATGCGCTTGTTGCGCAGCAGCGACGGCGGCCCGTCATAGGGCGCTCCCTTGGGGGCGATGAAGGCGCCGGGCGACAGGTAGTAGCGGCGCGACAGGCCCATGCGCTGACGCCGTTCGCGCGTCACTTCCATCGACGACATGATGATGTCGAACTTCTTGTCCAGCAGGCCGGGGATGAGTTGGTCCCACTTGAGCGCGACGAACTCGCACTCCGCCTTGATGCGCTGGCAGGCTGCCTGCGCCAGCTCCATCTCGAAGCCGGCCGGCAGGCCCTTGCGGTCGAGATAGTTGAAGGGCGGGAAGGCGCCCTCGGTGGCGATGGTGATCTTGAAGGCGGGCGGCGTGAACGGCGACTTCGGCCCCGGCTTGGCGGCCGGTGTCGCGGGCTTGGCTGCCGGTGCGGGCTTTGCCGGCGGTTTCTGCTGGGGCTGGGCCGGCGGTTGTTGCTGCTGTGCCGACGCGACGCCCGTCATCGCGACCATCGCCAGGAGACTGAGCAGCAGCCTCATGCGACCAGCCGCTCCAGCAGCGCGTTGAGCCGCTGCCGGCCCTCGGATGTCGCGCGCAGATGGGTGGCGTCGACCTCGAGGAAGCCCGCGCGCACCAGCGGTTCGAGCCGCGCCGCGTCGATCGCTTCAATCGGGTCGACACCCGTGACGGACGCAAAGGTGGCGCGGTCGATGCCGTCGGCCAGCCTCAGTCCCATCATCAGTGCCTCCTCCATCATGTCCCGCCCTTCGACCGACGAGGTTTCCGCCGTGCCGTGGCCCGTGCGCTCGACGGCCTCGAGCCAGGCTTCCGGTCCGCTCGACCGGCGGGTCGCCTTCTTGGCGCTTCCCTCGGCAAAGCGGCCATGGGCGCCCGGCCCGATGCCGACGTAATCCTGATACCGCCAATAGATCAAATTATGGCGGCAGGCAGCCCCCGGCCGCGCGTGATTGGAAATCTCGTAAGCCGGGAGCCCGGCTTGTTCGAGCCGCGCCTGGGTGTGCTCGAACATGGCGGCGGAAGCTTCTTCATCGGGCAAGACGAAGGTGCCGCGCGCGTGGTCGGTGAAGAAGCGCGTCCCGCGCTCGATGGTGAGCTGGTAGAGCGACAGATGCTCGCCGGCCAGCGTGAGCGCGCGCTCCAGCTCCTCCGCCCAGGCCTCCGGCGTCTGGTCCGGACGTGCATAGATCAGGTCGAAGGAATGGCGCGCGAAGTGACGTCGCGCCGTGGCGAGCGCTTCCAGCGCCTCGTCCGTCGAATGCTCGCGGCCTAGGAATTTCAGCGCCGCAGGATCGAGTGCCTGCACGCCCAGCGACACGCGATTGACGCCGGCCTCGGCCAGGGCGGCGAAGCGGCTGGCCTCGACCGAGGTTGGGTTGGCTTCCAGGGTGATCTCGATCTCGGGCGCGCTGTCCCAGAGCGCGCGCGTGCGCGCGATCAGCGCCGCGACGGTCTCGGGCTCCATCAGCGAGGGTGTGCCGCCGCCGAAGAACATCGTCTCGACCCGGCGGGCCGGCGCCTCGCGGGCGGCATGTTCGAGCTCGCGCAACAGCGCCGCCCGCCAGCGCACCTGCTCGACGCCGTCGCGCACGTGGCTGTTGAAATCGCAGTAGGGGCACTTCGATTTGCAGAAGGGCCAGTGGACATAGACGCCCAGGGGCGCCCGGCTCATCCGAAGCAGGCCTCGACCATCATCCGGAAGGCGCGGCCGCGATGGCTGATGGCGTTCTTCTCGGCGTCCGACATCTCTGCGGTCGTGCGCGTGTCGCCGACGGGCTGGAAGCAGGGATCGTAACCATGGCCGCCGGTGCCGCGCGGCGGCCAGACGATGGCGCCGTCGAGCGTGCCATGGAACAGCTCGACATGCTCGTCGGGCCAGGCCAGCGCCAGCACGCAATGGAAGGTCGCGAGGCGCGCCGCGTCCGTCTGCGGCACGTGACGCGCCGCCAGCTCGTCCTGGATGCGGCGCATGCCGACCATGGCGTCGCGCGTCGGCCCTTCCCAGTCGGCGGTATAGACGCCGGGCTGGTGATCGAGCGCATGCACGCTGAGACCGGAATCGTCGGCGAGCGAGGGCAGGCCGCTCGCCCGCACCGCCGCCAGCGCCTTCAGGGTCGCATTGTCCTCGAAGGTCGTTCCGGTCTCGTCTGGCGCGGGCAGGCCGAGATCGGCGGCCGAGACGATCTCGACGCCGAACGGGGCCAGCATGGTACGGATCTCGCCCGCCTTGCCGCGATTGTGGGTCGCCACAACGAGCTTGGGCAGGGCGAAGCGCCGAGCCATCAGCTCTTCCCGACGGCCAGCTTCTGCAAGGCCACGAGTTCGCCGACGCCCTTCTTGGCGAGTGCCAGCAGCTCGAGGAACTGCGCCTCGCTGAACGGGTCCGTCTCGGCGGTGCCCTGCACCTCGACGATGCCGCCGGCGCCGGTCAGCACGAAGTTGGCGTCGGCGTCTGCCTTGGAATCCTCGGGATAGTCGAGATCGAGGACGGCGGTGCCCTCCCACAGGCCGCACGAGACGGCCGCGACCGTGCCGGTGAGCGGGTTGGCCGCCAGCTTGCCGTCCTTGATCAGGCGCTCGAAGGCATAGTGCAGCGCCACCCAGGCGCCGGTGATGCTGGCGGTGCGCGTGCCGCCATCGGCCTGCAGCACGTCGCAGTCGATGTTGATCTGGCGCTCGCCCATGGCCTGCAGGTTCACCACGGCGCGCAACGAGCGGCCGATCAGGCGCTGGATTTCCTGTGTGCGGCCCGATTGCTTGCCGCGTGCGGCCTCACGGTCCGTGCGGGTATGGGTCGAACGCGGCAGCATGCCGTATTCGGCCGTGACCCAGCCCTTGCCGCTGTTGCGCATCCAGGGCGGCACCTTCTCGTCGACCGAGGCGGTGCAGAGGACATGGGTGTCGCCGAACTTGACCAGGCACGACCCCTCGGCGTGACGGGAAAAGCCGGGTTCCAGGGAAACCGGGCGAAGCTGGTCGGGGGCGCGGCCTGATGGGCGCATTTATTTCTCCTGAGGGGCGGGCGGCCGGTGTAGCGCCCGAACGTTGGCGAATCCAGCCGCGATCCCTTGTTTCGAGGCCGGCGTTGAGGCCGGCGTTCATTGACCACCCTGCCCACACTACCTACATTTTTTCCATGGCGATCCACCGCATCGGCATTTCCGGGGGCGCCCTCGCCGAGCCCTCCACAGGACAGCGTGCCGCCTCCGTGGCGGAACTCAACGATCGCGCGCGCGAGGTGCTGCGCCACGTGGTGGAAGGCTATGTCGAGACCGGCGAGCCCGTCGGCTCGCGCGCGCTGACCCGCAAGCTCACCGAGACGCTGTCGCCCGCCACCATTCGCAACATCATGGCGGACCTGCAGGATGCCGGGCTGCTCTATGCCCCGCATACCTCGGCCGGGCGGTTACCGACCGACGCCGGGCTAAAACTGTTCGTGAACGGCCTGCTCGAGGTCGGCAACGTCTCCGAGGAGGAGCGCGAATCGATCGAGGCGCGCTGCGCCACGTCGGGCCGCACCGTGACCGAGGCGCTGGAGCAGGCGACGGCGATGCTGTCCGGCCTGTCGCGCTGCGCGGGCCTC
>JBILYJ010000506.1:0-4086 GCA_044377795.1 Reyranella sp.
TGGTCGCGATGTGGCGGGCAGCGGCAAAGACCAGGCCCATCGCATGCTCGGCGACCGTGGTGTCGCCGTAGCCGCCGATGGTCGAGACCTTGATGCCAAGTCGTTCCGCCGCCGCGAGGTCGACGAAGCTCGCGGCCCCCGTGCCCAGGAAGACGATGTGCTTCAAGCCGGTGCAGCGCTTCAGCGTGGGCTCGCTGAAATAGGTCGCGTCGTTGATGACCGTGACATAGCCCGCGACTTTGCCGGGAACGTCTTCCTCGGAGACGGGCCCCATGCCGACGTCGATCGGAATGTCCGTCGGCCCGTGGACCAGCTTCCACACACGGTCGATGTCGGGTGTCGAATCGATGAACAAGGTCTTCGGCAGGATCGTCCTCCCCGATTTTCCCTCGACGATAGTCCGCAGGGCGCGAACTGTCTGCTAGGGTCGCGGGATGAACCGTCGCTTCCTCCTCGGCGCCCTGCCGATCCTCGCCGCTGCCCCCGCCTTCGCCCAGCAGCTTCCGGCCATCCGGACCGTCACGCTGTCGCCGGCGCCTTCCAGCACGACCGTCACCGGCAGCCTCGCCGACACCAAGGCGCGGGCGCTTTACTACGTGCCGGGCCAGGCCGGCCAGACGATGAACGTCATGGTCATGTCGCCCGGCAACAACGTCGTATTCCAGGTCTGGGAGCCGGGCACCGCCGCCCGGACCAATGCCAACGGGACCCTCGCCCTGGACGGCAAGCCCATGCACGATGCCGGTCCCACCGAAGAGCCCGCCGCGTGGATCGGCGCCCTGCCCAAATCCGGGCCGTATCTGCTGGTCGTCTACAGTCGCCGCGACCCGGCCACCTACACCGTGACGATCTCGGTAACGGCGCAGTAGCTTTTCAAGGTTGCGCCAAGACTGCAATATATCTAGCGTCCGCGCGGTGTGGGTGGGCCGGCGTGGGGATGCCGGGCCGTCAGTTCGAAGTCGGGAAATTGACTGTGGAGCTGGACATGAAAATGCTCGTTGCGGGCACCGTCGCGCTTGTGGCGGTGGCCGCCGTCGTCGTCGGAACCATTGCCTATTCGCAGTCGGCCGGTCCGAAGCCCGGCCAGACCCAAGCCCAGGCCCAGGCCCAGCCCCAAGTCCCGGCCGCTCGCCCTATTCAGGCTCCGGCTCCGGCTCCTTCCTGCCTGACGCAATACACGCCGATGCCGGGCCAGTCGGCGATCACCATGATCAGGGCCGGGTACGAGATAAAGGCGGCGGTGCCGAACGGCCTCTGGCTGCAGAAGGACAAGGACCTCTACTACTGCAATTCCGGCCGGCCGATCGAAGGCGATGTGCAATGCTGGCAGATGCGCGAGATCACACGCTGCTGACCGGGCACGCGTAACAGGGCATGCTCGCCTCCAACACAAGATGGAGGATGGCATGCCCGATCTCTTTCCGACGACCGGCGAAGCCGAGGAAGACAAGCTCAAGGAAGCGACCGCGACCGGCGGCCCCGGTATCGTGAACCACCTCGCTCCCGACTCCTTCCAGAAGGACGGGCTGCGGCCTTTCTTCGAGTATCGCCCGCTGGGGCTGAAGGAGCTGACCGGCGGCAAGGTCGGCGCGCATGTCATCCGCGCCGTGCCCGGTCAGCATCCCGACGCGCCGCGCCACAGCCACGCACTCGAGTTCCAGTTCGTCTACGTCCTGAAGGGCTGGGCCATCTTCGAATACGAAGGCTACGGGCAGCACAAGCTGGTCGCCGGCTCGACCGTCTATCAGCCGCCCGGCGTGAAGCACAAGGAGATCGACCACAGCGACGATCTCGAACTGATCGAGATCACCATGCCGGCCGACTTCGAGACGACGGTCGTCGAGTGATCTTCTGAGCAGCGCCGACGCCATGGTCGAGCTGACAGAGCTGCGAAAGAAGGCCGACATGCTGCCGTCCGGTGCTGCCGAAATCGTCCGCATCCTGCGCTCACGGCGCGTCGAGGAAGAAGTGGCCGCGCGCCAGAACCCCTTCCTGGTCGAGGCCCTGCGCAAGGAAAAGCTCGAAGGGCAGCGCATTGCCGCCTGGGCGCGAACGGTCGCGCTGGCGGCGAGCGGTGTCCTGATCGCCTTCCAGAACCCGAGCTGGAGCGTTCTCTACTTCCACGCATTTCTGCTGGTGTTCATCGCCCTGGGCTGGGCGCAGCTGCGGTATGCGACGGTAGGGCATTCCCGCATCGAGCTCATGTTGATCCTTGCGGACCTCGTGCTTCTGGCGGTCGTCCTCACCGTTCCGAATCCCTTCGCGCCGGGCGCCTTTCCAACCGCCATGATCTATCGCTTCGAAACGTTTCCCTACTTCTTCATCATCCTGGCGCTGGCGACGCTCGCCTATTCATGGCGCACCATCCTCACCATGGGCGTGGCCGCCGCATTGATCTGGTTCCTGTCGGTGATGGGCGTCGCCGTGTTCGGCACGACCGACGCGGAACTGGGCAGCAAGGTCGCCGCGGCCTTCGCCGACATGCCCGGCGTGCGCCACATCGTCGACCCGAACTCCGTGATCTGGCCGATCCGCGCACAGGAAATGGTCATCTTCTTCCTCGTTGCGGCGATCCTCGCTCTCCGGGGGCAGCGGTCGACGGCCCTGTTGATTCGCCAGGCCGGAATCGCGGCGGAACGCGCCAACCTCTCGCGCTACTTTCCGCCCTCGCTCGTGGACGAACTGGCAACCGCCAGCGGCGATGTCGGATCGGTCCGGTCGCAGGAAGTCGCGGTGCTGTTCGCCGACATCGTGGGCTTCACGCAGCTCGCCGAGCGTGAGAAGCCCGAGACGGTGATACGGATCCTCAGGAGCTGTCATGCCGTCATCGAGGAGGCGATCTTCTCGAACGGCGGCACCCTCGACAAGTATCTCGGGGACGGCGTGATGGCGACCTTCGGCACGCCCCGGGTCTCGCCTGCCGATTGCGCCAACGCACTTGCCGCCGCCCGGGACATCGTCGACGGCATTGCGGCCGGCAATGCCGCACTGGCAAAGTCCGGTCTTCCGCAGTTGCGCATCTCGGTCGGCGTTCATTTCGGTCCGGCCATCATCGGCAATATCGGCTCGGAGCGACGGCTCGAATTCGCCACGCTCGGCGACACCGTGAACGTGGCCAGCCGGCTGGAGGCGGCGACACGCAGCCTCGGATGCCGGATCGTCGCCAGCGACGCGGTCGTGTCTCGCAGCGCGGGCGACGTGAGAGGCGACTTCCGACACGTTCCGGCGCTCAGCCTGCGCGGTCGGGCGGCCCCCATCGATGTCTGGGTTGCCTAGCGGCAAACAGGCCGCCCTCAGGCTCCGTGTCGCAGCAGTCGCCCCGAATAGGTGTTCGTCGGGCGATCGTCGCGCATCGTCACCTGGCCGTTGACCAGGATGTATTTGTAGCCCGAGGCCCGCTGCACGCGGCGCCATTCGCCGCCCGGCAGGTCGTGCGCGATCTCGTCGGGCAGGACCTTCAGCCCGTCATAGTCGTAGATCACGATGTCGGCCGGGGCGCCCTTCTTCAACATGCCGCGGCCGCGGAAACCCGCGACCTCGGCGGGCAGCGCCGACAGGCGCCAGTGCACGTCCTCGAGGCTCAGCATGCCGTGCTGACGCACCACCTTGCAGATCGTCTCGGTCGGATAGCGGCCGGCCGTCAGGAACTTGGTGTGGGCGCCGCCGTCGGAGACGCCGAACAGGATGTAGGGATCGTCGACCAGTTCCTTCAGGTACTCGATGCTGCCATTGGGCGGGGCGGCGAAGAACTCGGTCTCGAGATTCTCCTCGACCGCCATGTCGAGCATGACGTCGACCGGATGCTTTCCCATCTTCTCGCCGGCATGGGCCAGCGTATGGTCGAGCCACTTCTTGTTGCGGTCGAGCTTGGGCCCGACGATGGCGATCTGCGGCAGCGGGCCGGTTGCCGTGATCGGCAGGTTCTCGCGCAACTTCGCGCGCCGCGCCGGATCGGCGAGCTTGGCCAGCCGCTCCTCGCGCGTGCCGGTCGTGGCGTCGCACCAATCCTGGGAATCGTCGAACAGGTTCCAGTCTTCGAAGGTGAAGGTGAAGCCCGCGTCGGTGGTGAGCCCCTGCCCCACGACC
>JBILYJ010000508.1:0-4081 GCA_044377795.1 Reyranella sp.
TCGACGAGCCGCGGCCCTCCGCATTCATCTTCGCGAGGCCTTGCTTAAGCGTGCCCACGACGGCGGGATGGGCCAGGAGTTCGGCAAGCGGCAGCTGCGCGCCGCCGTCGCCGGCAAGCTGGCGGCAGGCTGCGACGTTGGGGAAGCCCAGCAGCCCGACATACTCGCGGTCCTGGCCGCAGACCACGGCATCCTGCAGCACCGGCGAGGCGGCGGCGATGGCGGTCGTGCGCAGTGTGCCGACCAGCACGAAGGTGCCGCTGGTCAGCTTGAAATCCTCGACGACGCGTCCGTCGAAGATGATGCCCTGGCTCGCATCCTCCGGATCGACGAAGCGGCCGGCGTCGCCGATTTTGTAGAAGCCCTCCTCGTCGAACATCTGGGCCGTGAGGTCGGGCTGCTTGTAATAGCCGGGCGTCACGATCACGCTCTTCAGCCGCAGCTCGTAGCGCCCCGCCGCGCCGGTCGGCACCATCTTCAGCTGCACGCCGGGATACGGAAGACCGACAAGGCCGACGCGCTCCGATGCCCAGTGCACGCTGGTCGCGGTCGGTGCGGTCTCGGTCGAGCCCCAGCCGGTGACGAAGGGAATGCGATAGCCGGTGTGCTTCACCGCCAGCGCCTCCATGCGTTCGTAGAGATCGCCCGGCAAGGTGGCGCCGCCATAGGAGAGCACGTTGATGTTGGCGAAGAAGCGCCGGGCCAGGGCCTCGTCCTTCTCAAGCGCGGTGGCGAGCATCGCGTAGCCCGCCGGGACGTTGGAGAAGGATGTCGGCGAGACCTCGCGCAGGTTGCGCAGCGTCTCCTCGAAAAGCCCAGGCAGCGGCTTGCCGTCGTCGATGAAGGTGGTGCCGCCCTCGTTCAGGTTGCCCTGGAAGGTGGCGTTGCCGCCCATCGTATGGTTCCACGGCAACCAGTCGAGCATGACCGGCGCCACGTCGCTCGCCTTGCGCACCCGTGCCATGCTCATCATGGCGACGTTGGCGCACATCATTTCCTGGGTGTTGATCACGGCCTTCGGCATGCCGGTGCTGCCGGAGGTGAACAGGAATTTTCCAACTGTCTTGGACTCGATTGCCGCGATGGACTTTGCCACCGCATCCGTTGCTTTGGTGGCCACCAGTTCGGTCCACGGCAGCGACTGCATCCCGGGCGGCGGCTTGTCGACATGGACCAGCAGCACGCCCTCGAGATCGAACGCTGCCAGGGCACGCGCGTAGATCTCGCCGTTCTGCACGAAGACCAGGCCGGGCTTGATGAGGTCGAAGACGTATTTCAGCTTGGCGTGGTCCTGGCTCATCACCGAATAGGCCGGCGACACCGGCGCGACCGGCGCTCGCGCCTGCATGGCGGCCATGGTGAGCAGCGCAAACTCGATGGAATTCGAGGACAGGATCATCACCGGCTTGTCGGGACCGAAGCCGCGGTCGAGCAGCGCCTGTGTCACCGAATCGACCTGGCGCTTGGCCTCGCCATAGGTGACCTTCAGCCAGTCGCGCTCGGGCGCGCGGCGCTGCGCCAGCCACAGACGATCCGGCACATCGGCCGCCCACTTGGCGAGCAGCGCCGGGATGTGGCGGGCATAGGATTGCAGGGCGTGGTTCGACTGCAGCACCACCGTCCCGTCGGGACGGCGCTCGACCTTGATGTCGCGACTGAGGAATTCGATGGGCTTGAACGGAACCTGCATTACACTGTCCAACGACGTTCTCCCCGGCGCCTGTTCTGTCGACGCGATTTAGGGACGGGAACCATCGCAGGGCAAGGGAGCATTTTCAGCGTGTCGCTCAGCAGTTCGTCCGTGACGGCACCGCCAGCAGGCCGCTGGCTACAATTGTGCGCCGGCCTGCTCTGCATGGTCGCGGTCGCCAACCTGCAATATGGCTGGACGCTGTTCGTCCATCCGCTGCACGACAAGCACGGCTGGAGCCTCTCCAGCATCCAGACTGCCTTTGCGATCTTCATCATCGCCGAGACCTGGCTGGTGCCGTTCGAGGGCTGGATCGTCGACCGGTTCGGCCCGAAATACGTCGTGGCTGCGGGCGGCGTGCTGGTGGGCGCGGCCTGGTCCCTCAACTCCGTGGCCGATTCGCTGTTCCTGCTCTATCTCGGCGCGGCGCTCGGCGGCATCGGCGCCGGGGCGGTCTACGGGACCTGCGTCGGCAATGCCGTCCGGTGGTTCCCCGACCGCCGCGGCCTGGCGGTCGGCGTCACTGTCGCGGGATTCGGTGCAGGCTCGGCGCTCAGCATCATCCCGATCCAGGACATGATCGCCACGCGCGGCTACGAGGCGGCTTTCCTGTGGTTCGGCCTCGTCCAGGGCGCGATCGTCGTCGTCACGGCCTGGGCGCTGCGACCGCCGCCCCACGGCGCGTCGGTCGCGCCGGCCCCGCGCCTCCTCCAGACCGCGCGCGACTTCGCCCCGACGGAAATGCTGAAGTCCCGGATCTTCTGGCTGCTCTACTTCATGTTCATCCTGGTCTACTCGGGCGGTCTCATGGCGACGGCGCAGATCGCCCCCATTGCGCGCGATTTCAAGGTGGCCGACGTGCCGGTCAGCCTGCTCGGGCTGACGCTGCCCGCGCTCACCTTCGCCATCACCCTTGACCGCGTCATGAACGGCGTGACCCGGCCGCTCTGCGGCTGGGTGTCCGACCAAATCGGCCGCGAGAACACCCTGTTCATCGCCTTCCTCCTGGAGGGCGTGGGCATCTGGGCGCTCTGGGTCTATGGCCAGGACCCGCTGCTGTTCGTGATCCTGGGCGGCATCGCCTTCTTCGCCTGGGGCGAGACCGCGAGCCTGTTTCCGACCATCTGCACCGACGTGTTCGGCACGACACACGCCACCACAAACGCCGCCCTGCTCTATACCGCCAAGGGGATGGCCTCCCTGCTGATCCCGCTGGCGAGCTTCTGGGTCGTCGAGACCGGAAGCTGGCATGACGTCTTCCTGGCGGCCGCCCTCTTCAACCTGCTCGCCGCATTCCTCGCCCTGGCCGTCCTCAAGCCGTTGCGGCTGTCGGCGAGGGCCCGTGCCGGAGAAGCCTGACGCCACCGCCTCGACCGCGAGTCGAAATCGGCGTGCGACCTGAATGCCCGTTCACATCGTGGCGGTTTTCGGCCAGAGTCCACCGCAGCATAAAGGGAGAGAGCGATGGATTTCGAATACTCGGACCGCAGCAAGGCGCTGCTCGAGAAACTCAACAAATTCATGGACGAGGTCATCTACCCGGCCGAGCCCGTCTACGAAGAGCAGATGGAGAAGGCCAAGGATCGCTGGCAGCTTCCGCCGATCATCGAGGAGTGCAAGGCCGAGGCCAAGAAACGCGGCCTGTGGAACATGTTCCTGCCGGCCGACCGCGAGACCGGCGACACGCACGGCACGATGGGCCTCAGCAACCTCGAATACGCCCCGATCTGCGAAGTCCTGGGACGGTCGTCGATCGCCTCCGAGGCGGTCAACTGCTCGGCGCCGGACACCGGCAACATGGAAGTGTTCGCCCGCTACGGCACGGCAGAGCACAAGGAGAAGTGGCTGAAGCCGCTGCTCAACGGCGATATCCGCTCCTGCTTCGCCATGACCGAGCCGGCGGTCGCCTCGTCCGACGCGCGCAACGTCGAGTGCCGCATCGAGTCCGACGGCAACGACTATGTCATCAATGGCCGCAAGTGGTGGTCGTCGGGCATGGGCGACCCGCGCTGCAAGGTCATCATCCTGATGGGCAAGAGCGATCCAAACGCGCCGGCCTACCGCCAGCAGTCGATGATCGTCGTGCCGCGCGACACCGCGGGCATCAAGATCGTGAAGATGCTGCACGTGTTCGGCTATGACGACGCGCCGCACGGCCATGCCGAAGTGGTCTACGACAACGTGCGCGTGCCGAAGTCGGCCATCCTGCTGGGCGAGGGCCGCGGCTTCGAGATCGCCCAAGGCCGCCTCGGACCGGGCCGCATCCATCACTGCATGCGCGCCATCGGTGTTGCCGAGCGGGCGCTCGAGATGGCGATCAAGCGCGCCAAGAGCCGCGTCGCCTTCGGCCAGCGCATCTCGGAGATGGGCGTCACCAAGGCCCATGTCGCC
>JBILYJ010000509.1:0-4072 GCA_044377795.1 Reyranella sp.
TCGTCGACGACGATACGCGCCTGCGCGAACTGCTGAAGTCGTTCCTGTCGCGCAACGACTTCCGCGTCTCGACCGCCGCCAACACGGCGGAAGCCCGCCAGCAGATCAGCTCGCTCGACTTCGACCTGATCGTGCTCGACGTCATGATGCCGGGAGAGACCGGCCTCGAGTTCGCCGCCGAACTGCGCCGCACCGACGACGTGCCGATCCTGATGCTGACGGCGATGGTCGAGACCAAGGACCGCATCGCCGGCCTCGAGAGGGGCGTCGACGACTATCTCGGCAAGCCGTTCGAGCCGCGCGAGCTGCTGCTGCGCATCCAGAGCGTGCTGCGGCGCGGCCGGCAGGCCGCCGTCGTGGGCCCGCAGGAACCGCTGCGGCAGGTGGCGTTCGGCCCGATGCAGTTCGACCTCGAACTGGGCGAGCTCACGCACAAGGGCAAGCGCGTGCCGCTGACCGACGCGGAGATCGCGCTGATGCGCGCCTTCACCGGCCGAATCGGCGAGGTGCTGAGCCGCGAGACGCTGTGCAGGACGGTGGGCGCCAACGTGAACGAGCGCGCCATCGACGTGCAGGTGACGAGGCTGCGGCGCAAGATCGAGCCCGACCCGTCGTTTCCGCGCTACCTGCGCACGGTGCGCGGCCAGGGTTACCGGCTGGTCGACGCATGAAGTGGAGCACCATCGGCGACGTCTTCGAGCGCATCGCGCAGTGGTCGGACAAGCATTCGCCGCAGACCCTGTTCGCGCGCGCCCTTCTCATCATCGTCGTGCCGATGCTGCTGCTGCAGGCCCTTTCGGCCTGGTGGTTCTACAGCCAGCGCGGCGACAACGTCACCAACCGCCTGGCCATCCTGCTGGTGCGCGACCTGCGCCTGCTGATCTCGTTGCGCTCGGACTTCCCCGACGACGAGCATCGCGACTGGATCCTGCGCCGCTCCGCGCAGGACCTGCTGCTGTTCGTGTCGTTCCGCAAGGGCATCGTGCGGCCCTTCAAGGAGCCGGAATATTTCGACATCGTGGCGCGCGAGGTGCAGGGCGCGCTCGAGGCCGACCTGAAGCGGCCCTTCTTCCTCGACAACAATATCGGCGGCGGCCAGCTCCTGGTCGAGATCCAGCTCTCGGACGGCGACGTGATGGACGTGCTGGTGCCGCATGTGCGCCTCACCTTCGGCTCGAGCTTCGCCTATGTCCTGGCCCAGCTCGGCCTTGCCCTGGTCCTGTTCGGCCTCGCCATCTGGTTCATGCGGCGCGAGCTCGTGCCCATCGAGCATCTCGGCGTGGCGGCCGACGCCTTGGGCAAGGGACGCGACGTGCCCGACTTCGCCTTCTCCGGCGGCACCCGCGAGGTGCGCAATGCCGCCACCGCCTTCCACACGATGCGCATCCGCCTGCGCCGCTCGATCCAGCAGCGCACCGAGATGCTGGCCGGCGTCAGCCACGACCTGCGCACGCCGCTCACCCGCATGAAGCTCTCGCTGGCGCTGCTGCCGGACTCGCCCGAAACCCGCGAGCTTTCCGACGATGTCGACGACATGCAGCGCATGATCGAGGGCTACCTCGCCTTCGCGCGCGGCGAGGGCGACGAGGAGCCGGTGATGTCCGACCTCTCCGAGATCCTCGAGGATGTCGCGGCCGGGGCGCGCCACGGCAAGGCCAGCCTCGAGCTCTCCTGGAAGGGCGACATGAACGTCGAGCTGCGCCCGATCGCCATCAAGCGCTGCCTGACCAACATCGTGTCCAACGCCCAGCGCTATGCCAGCGAGATCAGGATCGAGGCCGTGCGCGGCCGGACATCCGTCGAGATCACGGTCGACGACAACGGACCCGGCATTCCGCCCGAGAACTACGAGGATGTGTTCCGGCCGTTCCTGCGGCTCGACCAGTCGCGCAATGCCGCGACCGGCGGGGTGGGGCTGGGCCTCAGCATCGCCCGCGACGTGGCGCGCAGTCACGGCGGCGACGTCACGCTGGCGGTCTCGCCGCTGGGCGGTTTGCGCTCGATCGTGCGAATTCCGCTGTGAGCAGCGCGCCGGCACTTGCGGCGCGGCCGCCTGTGATAGAGTGAAGGAAATACTTCAGAGAGAAATGCCCAAGACAATGTCCAAGACACCGCTCCAGTTCACGCACGTCGCCCATCCGTCGCCGCTTCCCGCCGAGAAGCGCGCAGAGCTGCTCAGGAATCCGGGCTTCGGCCGCGTCTTCTCCGACCACATGGTGACCATCCGCTACCATGAGTCCAAGGGCTGGCACGATGCGAAGGTCGAGCCGCGCGCGCCGATCCCGATGGATCCGGCCTCGGCCGTCCTGCATTACGCCCAGGAGATCTTCGAGGGTCTGAAGGCCTATCGCACGGCCGATGGCGGCGCGACGCTGTTCCGCCCGCTGGAGAACGCCCGCCGGTTCCAGCAGTCGGCCGAGCGGCTCGCCATGCCCAGCCTGCCGGAGGACGTGTTCCTCGAGTCGGTCGACCAGCTGGTCAAGATCGACCGGGCGTGGATTCCCGACGGCGACGGCAGCCTCTACATCCGGCCCTTCATGTTCGCGAACGAGATCTTCCTCGGCGTGAAGCCCTCGTCGGACTACCTGTTCATCGTCATCGCCTCGTCGGTCGGCGCCTACTTCAAGACCGATGCGCCGGCGGTGTCGGTCTGGGTCTCCGACGATTTCACCCGCGCGGCCCCCGGCGGCACCGGCGCCGCCAAGTGCGGCGGCAACTATGCCGCCAGCCTGCAGGCGCAGGCCGAAGCGACGCGCCACGGCTGCGACCAGGTCGTGTTCCTCGATGCCGTCGAACAGCGCTGGATCGAGGAGCTGGGCGGCATGAACATCTTCTTCGTGTTCGACGACGGCTCGATGATCACCCCGCCGCTCGGCGGCACGATCCTGCCCGGCATCACGCGCAGCTCGCTGCTCACGCTGGCGAAGGACAAGGGCATCAAGGTGAGCGAGGAGCGCTATTCGATCGAGCAGTGGCGCAAGGATGCCGCCAGCGGCCGCCTGCGCGAGGCCTTCGCCTGCGGCACCGCCGCGGTCGTCACGCCGATCGGCACGGTGCGCAGCAAGGACGGCGAATTCCGGATCGGCAATGGCGGTTCCGGCGCCAAGACCGAGGAGCTGAAGGCCGCCCTCGTCGGCATCCAGCGCGGCCGCACGGCCGACCCGCACGGCTGGATCCACAAGGTTTTCTAGGCCGCCACCGACCTCATCCTGAGGAGGCGCGCAGCGCCGTCTCGAAGGATGGGCAACAGACCCGGTGCTCGTGCCCATGCTTCGAGACGCGCCCCTGCAGGGCGCTCCTCAGCATGAGGTGAGGGTTCAGAACAGCTTGCCGCCGTTCGGCACGGGCTTGGTCGGCGCGATCAGCACGACGCTGCCGTCGGCGGCCGGGAAGCCGAGCGTCAGGACTTCGGACATGAACCTGCCGATCTGGCGCGGCGGGAAATTCACGACCGCCGCGACCTGACGGCCGACCAGCTCCTCCGGCGTATAGTGCACGGTGATCTGCGCCGAGGACTTCTTCGTCCCGATCTCGCCACCGAAATCGATCAGCAGGCGGTAGGCGGGCTTGCGCGCACCTTCGAGCGGCGCCGCCTCGACGATGGTGCCGACACGGATGTCGACACGCTCGAAATCTTCATAGGTGATGGTCGTCATGCTGCGTCGAAACTAGAGCCGCACGCGCAAAAGAAAAGGGGCCACGTACGCGGCCCCTTCTCCGGATCGGCGACAGGCCGACCCACGCTTACTCTAGAACGCTTACTTCTTGGCGATCGCGGCCTTGACCTCTTCGGTCAGCTCGGCGACGCGGGCGCTCAGCGCCGTCACGGCGTCGGCCTGGCCCTTGGTGTAGAGGTCGGCCAGTTCCTTCGAGTTGGTGATCGCCGACTCGTAGGTCTTCTTCATGAAGTCGATCTGCTTGGCGGCCTTCTCCTCGACGGTCGCCGCGGCGAGCACTTCGCTGCCGTGCTTGGAGAAGTCTTCCATCGCGGTGCGGACCATGTCGCCCTGGCGCTGCGCGATCGTCTTCATCTGCTCGACGGCGGCGGTGTTGAGCGAGGTCATGGTCGCGA
>JBILYJ010000510.1:0-4068 GCA_044377795.1 Reyranella sp.
GCGACCGCGCGTTCCTTCGAGCCGAAACCGACCAGCAGGAAGTTGCCGACGCTCGGCACCGGCTCAAGGCCAAGCTTCGTCAGCTCGGTGCTGAGCCACGGCAGCCAGATGTCGTTGTTGGTGCGGCTGGCGTCGGTATGCGAGATGTCCTCGAGCGCCGCGACGCCCGCGATCTGCGCGGCCAGGTTGACGTTGAACGGCTGACGCAGCCGGCTCATGACGTCGACGATTCCGGCCGGCCCGTACATCCAGCCGAGACGAAGCCCGCCCAGGCCGTAGATCTTCGAGAAGGTCCGGGTCATCACGACATTCTCGGCCTGGTCGACCAGCTCGACTCCCGATTCGTAGTCGTTCCGGCTGACATACTCGGCATAGGCCGCGTCGATGACCAACAGCACGTTCTTCGGCAGGCCGGCATGCAGACGGCGCACATCGTCCTTGGTGACGTAGGTGCCGGTGGGATTGTTCGGGTTCGCGAGGCAGACGATGCGCGTCCTGTCCGTCACCGCCGCCAGCATCGCATCGATGTCGCTGCCATAGCCCTTGGCCGGCGCCGCGACCGGGGTCGCGCCGACGCCCAGCGCGTTGATCGCGTACATCAGGAAGCCGTACTGGCTGTAGAGCAACTCGTCGCCGGGACCGCAGTAGGCGCGCACCAGCAGGTTCAGGATCTCGTCGGAGCCCGCACCGCAGACGATGCGCGCCGGATCGAGACCGTAGTGGCGACCGAGGGCCGCGCGCAGCTTCGTGGTATCGCCGTCGGGATAGCGGTGCAGTTCGGCCGCCGCCTTGGCATAGGCCGCCATCGCCTTGGGCGAGGGGCCGAGCGCGCCCTCGTTGGACGACAGTTTGGCGATCGTTTCCTTGCCGTCGATCGAGTCCTTGCCCGGCACATAGGGCGCGATCTTCATGATGCCCGGACGCGGGGTGAGCGCGCTCATGCCAGTCTCCTGCGAAAGTTCAGTTCACGGTTTGGCGTCGATCGGCACGGCATAGGCGCCGATGGCCGCCGCGCAGCCTTTTTCCAGTCCCAGGGCCGCTTCGAGATCGCGCAGGCGCGGATCGTCGTCGGCGATCATGCCCGGTACCTCGACGAGATAGTGATGCACCCCGGCCATGACCTGGTCCAGTGCCGAGGTGAAGGCCGGCAGGCCCGCCTTGGCCAGCGCCGCGGCGATGCGGTCGCGGCTCAGCCCGTTCTTCGCCTCGATCGCCACCAGGCCGCGATCCGAGCCGCTCGGCTCGGCATCGATGCGGGCCAGCACGAAGGCCGAGATGCCGCGCGCGCGCGCGTTCGGCATGGCGAGGAAGGGCAGGCGGGCGATCACGGTCGGGAGGGTCGTGTCCTTGCCGGCAAGCAGGGGCCACCAGGGTGTCGAGTCCGCCTCGAGCGGGGCGGGCACGACACCAATCGTCGTCGTGCTGGCGCGCACCGCGGACAGCACGCCGGCCGGCGTGTCGTGGGGAACGAAGGGGATCTGGCAGCCGAAATGGTCGCGCGCGAGGTCCCAGTAACCGGGCTGGTCGTCGGGACGGCAGATCGCGATCTTGAGGCCGGGCGTCTGGATCAGCGTGAAGGCGCTCATCATTTCACGCCACATGCGATAGACGGCGGCGGACGGGAACTGCCCGTCATGCGTCGCCAGCCGCTTGCGCAGGACCTGGGCCTCGCGGCCCGGACGCAGCGCGAGGCCTCCCGCCGGCTTGGTTGCAGAGATCTGCCCGACGACCTCGGCGCGACGGCGGATCAGGCCGTGCAACTCGGTGTCGATGGCGTCGATTTCCTGCCGCAAGCTGTCGATACTGGGAGCGTCCATTAGGCCGTTTTTTCCTGTGCGCAGCGGCGATACTACGTCCGCACTGTCCGCGTAAAGGCAAACAAGTCGCAAGAGGCTTGCCTCCCGCCATCCGCGACCGTATAGAGCCTCTCCGTGGAATTTGAGCCGACCGGCTTGCGGCCACGTTAAACACCGCTAAAAGGTCGGAGTGCTCGAAAAAGCCCCCGTCCTTCCGGTCGGGGGCTTTTTCGTTGGCTCCTCGTACCGGGGGCCTTTCGCTGGAGGGGCAGTGCTCGACGACCTCACCGATGCCGAACGCAAGGCGCTCGCCCAGTGCCGCCACGCGATCCTGGGCGTGGACCGGCCGCTGCGCCTCGACTGCGGCGTCGATCTCGGCCCCTACCGGGTGGCCTATCAGACCTACGGCACGCTGAACGCCGGCAAGTCGAATGCCGTCCTGGTCTGCCATCCCCTGACCTGCGACCAGTTCGTCGCCGACCGCCATCCCGTCACCGGCAAGGAGGGCTGGTGGGAGAGCCTGATCGGCGCCGGCAAGGTGCTCGATCCCGCCCGCTACTTCATCATCTGCATCAACGTGCTCGGCCATTGCATGGGCACGACCGGTCCGCAGGCGCACGATCCCTCGACCGGCCGGCCCTGGAACCTGCGGTTTCCCGTGGTGACCATCGGCGACATGGTGCGGGCGCAGGCGGCGCTGCTCGACCATCTCGGCATTCCCGATCTCTTCTGCGTCATCGGCGGCTCGATGGGCGGCATGCAGGTGCTGGAATGGGCGGCGACCTATCCGAGGCGCGTCTTCTCGGCGGTGCCGATCGCCTGTGCCGCGCATCACTCGGCGCAGAACATCGCGTTCCACGAAGTCGGCCGCCAGGCGATCATGGCCGACCCGGAGTGGAAGGGCGGCGACTATCGCCTGCACCAGACCAACCCGGCGCGCGGCCTCGCGGTCGCCCGCATGACCGCGCACATCACCTACCTCTCGGAACAGGCACTGCAGCGCAAGTTCGGCCGCGCCCTGCAGAACCGCGACGCGCTGGGCTTCGGCTTCGACGCCGATTTCCAGGTGGAGAGCTACCTGCGCCACCAGGGCTCGACCTTCGTGGATCGCTTCGACGCCAACAGCTACCTCTACATCACGCGCGCGATGGATTACTTCGACCTCGCGGGCGCGCATGGCGACGTGCTGGCCAACGCCTTCAAGGGTACGGCGACACGGTTCTGCCTGATGTCCTTCACAAGTGACTGGCTGTTTCCGACGCGCGAAAGCCGCGCCGTCGTCCATGCGCTCAACGCCGCGGCCGCCAACGTGTCTTTCGTCGAGGTCGACAGCGACAAGGGCCACGACGCCTTCCTGCTCGACGAGCCCGAGATGTTTCGGACGCTCTCGGGCTTCCTGAAAGGGGCCGCGACGGTGCGTGGCCTCGGGAGCGTGTCGTGATGGCCGCCCCGATCCGCGTCGACCTGCAGCTCATCGCCGACATGGTGGAGCCCGGCACGCGCGCGCTCGACGTCGGCTGCGGCGACGGCGCCCTGCTGGCCCATCTCATGAACGCGAAGAAGGTCGATGCGCGCGGCATGGAACTCAGCCAGGCCGGCGTGAACGCCTGCGTCGCCAACGGTCTCTCGGTCATCCAGGGCGACGCCGATACGGATCTGCGCGACTATCCCGACGCCGCCTTCGACTATGTGATCCTGAGCCAGACCCTGCAGGCCACGCGCGAGCCGCGCCGGGTGCTGGAGCAGATGCTGCGCGTCGGCAAGCACGCCATCGTCTCCTTTCCCAACTTCGCCCACTGGCAGGTGAGGCTGCGGCTCGTGTTCGGCGGCCGCATGCCGGAAACCGCGTCGCTGCCCTACAAGTGGTACGACACGCCCAACATCCATCTCTGCAGCATCGACGATTTCCGCGCACTCTGCCGCACCATGGGCGTGCGCATCGAGCGCGCCATCGTCCTGAACAGCACCAGCCGCCGCATCAACCTGCCACCGCTGCTCGCCAACCTGATCGGCGAACAGGCGGTGTTCATGCTGAGGCGGGACTAGAGGCTTCCCCTTCAAGCCTCCCCGCACTACCTCATCCTGAGAGTCTGACTCGAAATGAATTCAGCTAAAACAAGAGACTATGAACAGCCCCGATAACCTCACCCTGAGGAGCATCGCGCAGCGATGCGTCTCGAAGGGTGGGAACGCGCACCATGTCGGTTGCCCATCCTTCGAGACGCGCCGCTTCGCGGCGCTCCTCAGGATGAGGTAAGTGCTTGAATTGATT
>JBILYJ010000511.1:0-4063 GCA_044377795.1 Reyranella sp.
GCGCAGGGCGCGATCGTGTCGATGTCGCCGGTCTGGTCGGCCAAGCTGCATGAAGTCGCGCCGCACATCACCCTTTGCAATCTCGGCGCCCAGTACACCGGGTCGCTCGCCTTCAACCTGCGCAGCTTCCAGAAGCTGCCGCCGGTCGCACAGGAGGCCGTGCGCAAGGCGGGCAGAGCCTATGACGCCGAATTCGCCAAGACCCAGACGGCTCTCGCGGAGGAGGCGGTGAAGAACCTGCGGGCCGCCGGCGCCAACGTCACGACCCTGCCGGAAGCCGAGCGGGCGAAGTGGGCGGCCATGCTGCCCAACCTGCCGGATGCCTGGGCAAGCCAGCTCGAGAAGCAGGGCGTCAAGTCCGCCCGCCCGCTGGTCAACGCCTATATCGAGGCGCTGAAGGCCGCAGGCGTCAAGCCGGTGCGGGACTGGAAGGCCTGAGGCGGTGGAACTGGAAGCCGGCGTCGACAGCGCCGGAAAGGCCGATTCCTACGGGCAGCCCCAGCCGTTTCGCCTGGACCAGATCACCGGCGTCATGAACGCGCTGGGGACGATGGGCATCTTCGGGCTGCTGGTGCTGATCAACGTCGACATCGTCGGCCGCTCCGTGTTCAACAGCCCGCTGCGTGGCACCACCGAGCTGGTGTCGCTGGCGATCGTCGGCATCGTCTTCATGCAGCTTCCCAATACGCTGTGGGCCGGCCGGTTCGTGCGGGCCGAGTTGTTGATCGACGTCGTCATGGCCCGCGCGCCACGCCTGGCCGACGTCATCCAGGGCCTGTTCCACGTCATCGGCGCGGCGATCATGGCAATCGTCGTCATGGCGGTGACGCCCGAACTCAGGTCGGCATGGGAGATCGGCGACTATGTCGGCTCACTCGGCGACTTCACCGCGCCGACGTGGCCCATCCGCCTGATCACCGTCGTCGGCTCGGCCTTCACCTGCCTGACCTACATCTTCCTCGCCCTTGCCGATTTCCGCAGGGCGCTTCGGGGTACGCCATGACAGCGCTCGGCATCGGCATCGTCTCGCTCGCCATGATGGTCGTTCTGATCATCGCCGGGCTGCATGTCGCCATCTCCCTGCTGCTGCTGTCCTTCGTCGGCGTCTGGCTGATGCGCGACAGTATCGACGTGGCGCTGGCGTTGATGGCGCAGGCGACCAGCGATTCGATCGCCAGCCACGAGTTCGGCGTGGTGCCGCTGTTCGTCCTGATGGGCCTGCTGGTGGCGACCGCCGACCTGGGCAAGGACATTTTCGAGGTCGCCAACAGCATGCTTCGCCGCATCCGCGGCGGGCTGGGCGTGGCGACGGTGATGGCGAACGCCGTGTTCGCGGCCATCACCGGCATCTCGATCGCCTCGGCCGCGGTCTTCACCAAGGTCGCCGTGCCGGAGATGCTGCGCTTCGGCTTCACCCCGCGCTTTGCCACCGGCGTCGTCGCAGGCTCGTCGGTGCTGGGAATGCTGATCCCGCCCAGCCTGCTGATGATTCTCTACGCGTTCCTTTCCGAGCAGTCGGTCGGCGCCATGTTTCTCGCGGGCGTCATGCCAGGCCTCGTGCTGGCCATCGCTTTCTCCGTCGCGATCGTTGCCATGGCGTGGCTGTTTCCGGGCTACGTGGGCGGCACCGCCGCCGTGAACGTGCCGGGCATGGCGCTGCGCGAGGCGGCCGTCAAGGTGGCGCCGGTCCTCCTGCTGATCTTCGTTGTCCTGGGGGGCATCTACGGCGGCATCTTCACCGCGACCGACGCCGGAGCGGTCGGCGCGTTGGGGGCTCTGGCCCTGGCGCTCGCCAAGCGGCGCCTCACGCCCTCGATCTTCTGGAAGGTGCTGGTCGAAACCGGCCGCATCACCGTCTCGGTGCTGTTCCTGATCATCGCCGCCAACCTCTACAGCCGGATGCTGACCCTGTCCGGCCTGCCGCAGTTCATCGTCGAATGGATGGCAGGCCTGGGCTTCGGCGTCGCCGGCTTCCTGGCCGTCTTCATCGCGATCGTGCTGTTCCTCGGCTGCATCATCGACTCGGCGTCAATCATGCTGATCGTACTGCCGCTGATGCTGCCGGTGGCCAAGACGCTCGGCATCGACCTGGTGTGGTTCGGCGTCATCACCGTCATCGCCGTCGAGATCGGCCTTCTGACGCCGCCTTTCGGCATCTCGGTCTATGTCGTGAAAAGTACGCTCAACGACCCCCGCATCACGCTCTGGGATATCTTCGCCGGTACGCAACCCTTTACGCTGATCATGTTCGTCGTGCTGTTGCTGATCATCGCCTTCCCGGGGATCGCGCTCTTCTTCGAGTGAGCGAAGCGCCCCGGCGGCTTGGCTGATCGCCGGCAGATCGACCTCGAACATCAACGTCGCGTTGGGCGGAATCGCTCCAAGGGCGCTCGCCTGCCGCGTTGGCATGACCAGATCACTTGCCGCGCGCGCGACCGGCGAGGGCCTCGAGGACAATGGCCACGCACGCTTCGGTTCCCATGGCACCGGTATCGACCGTCACGTCGTACTCGCAGAACGTATGGACGATGTCGGCAAGTCCGCGCGCCCGGCCCAGGACGCGGTCGCCGCGGGCGCGCTCGCGGGCTTCCAGGATACCGAGCGGGCAGGTAACGCCGATCGCGAAGACATCCAGCCCGGCCGTCGAGCGACAAAAGCTCTCGTACATGGCGCGGTCGTGCAGCACATGGTCGAAAATGACGGGGTTGCCGCCGTCGACCAGCGCACGCACCGCGGGCGCCATCGACTGTACAAGGCGGCGGAACACCGGCCCGAAACGTGCCACGACGGCAGGCGGCGTTCCTGGCGCCGATGTCGTCACCATCTCGACGCCCAGCGCCGTGAACGCATCGTGTTCAGCCTGCCGACCTGTATCGGCGCCGCGATAGTAGCGTGGCGTGGACATCAGGATGAAGTCGTCGAAGCCCACGACGAGATAGGGAGAAGGAATCGCCGCCTGCAGTGCGCGGCAAAGCGTGGTCTTACCCGCACTTGACGGGCCGTTGACCAGCACGATGTCCGGCCAGCGTTCCAGGGTCTCCGTCGTCATACCCACTCGAAGGTACGGGCGAATGCCGGCCGACCACACGACGGGGACAGCATCGGCTCCTGGTCCACCGCCCCTGTCACGCAGGCCAGGATACGCGCCCAATCCATAACCGCCCCCCTGCCCTGCACCGATCGACCACGGCATCGTGGACCGACCGCGAGATTGTACTCGGCCGCCTCGGCAACGACTACCGACGCCGCCTAGAGTCTTTCCGCTTCAAGTCGTCTCGCACCACCTCATCCTGAGGAGCGCCGCGAAGCGGCGCGTCTCGAAGGATGGGCAACAGGCTTGGTGCTCGTGCCCATGCTTCGAGACGCGCTCCATCGGAGCGCTCCTCAGCATGAGGTTGGTGTTGGTGATTCGATCGGACTCGGAAAGCCTCTAAATAACCGTTCCCCGGCCGTTTCAATTCTTTGGCCATACGGGGTTCGCGCGAGATCCCCGTCGTCGTGCCCGACCCGACCAGCCAGCCCTCCGCTAGTTGGCGGTCATCCCGCCGTCGATCACCAGCTCGCTGCCGGTGACCCAGGCGGCATCGTCGGAGGCGAGGTAGAGGCAGCCCGCCGCGATGTCGTCAGGCGTCCCGAAGCGGCCGAGCGGCGTCGCTTCGAGGCGCTGGCGTGCGACGTCGGGATTGGAATGGCCCGGCACGGTCATCGGCGTGTCGACGAAGCCCGGATGCACGGAGTTCACGCGGATCTTGTCCGGCGCGTACTGGATCGCCGCGGCCTTGGAGAAGATCCGCACCGCGCCCTTGGAGGCGTGATAGGCGGCATTGGCGTGCGAACCGACGATGCCGCAGATCGACGAGATGTTGATGATCGAGCCGCCCCCGGCCCGCAGCATGGCCGGCACCGCGGCCTTGGTGCCGAGGAAGACGCCGGTGGCGTTGATCTCCATGACCCAGTTCCACTGCTCCAGCGTCTGGTCGGCAAGGCGCGGTCCGGCCGTCAGGCTGGTCTGGATGTTGAGCTTTGGATCGCGGCCCGAGATACCGGCGATGTTGCACAGGAT
>JBILYJ010000512.1:0-4060 GCA_044377795.1 Reyranella sp.
GCTCGAGGCGGGCGGAAAGCGCTTCTCCAGCGCCGCCGTCGCCGCGAGCCAGCGCGTGTCGTCGCCGCGCCACTTGGCCAGCGCCGCGACGTTCCAGGCAAACGGCGCGAACGACAGGACCGCGAGCACGATGCCGACTCCGCGACGCGAGGGCAGCTGGGCCGTGAGCAGCAGCGCCCACGCCACGGTGAGCCACGGCATCACATTGAGCTGCATCTGCGGATCCTGAGGCTGCGAGTAGAAGTTCAGGACCTGCCCCGCTCCCAGCGTGCCGAGGAAGACGATGGCGACCGCGCGCAGGCGCGGATCGTGCCGGCGCGGCCACAGCAGGATCGCGCTCGCAATGAAGATCGCGGCCTGCACGAGGACGGAGAACGTCAGCGGAAACAGGGCCTCCTTCGCCGACCGCGGATCGACGAAGCCGCCGACCAGCAGCAGGTAGTTCCCAACGCCGGACAGCATCATCCAGGCCTTGTCCCAGCTCAGTCCCGCCCAGCCGGTGGCGACCCCCTTCCCGGTCCACAGGATGTCGTGCAGCCCGATGGCGCCGTTATGTCCTTCCCACGAGAGCTGCACGATGCCCGAGGTCGCGAGGATCGACGCGACGAGCACGAGAACATGGCCGAGGCGTCGGCCTGTCGGCTCCGGCGCCACCAGCAGCGCCAGCACGAGCGCCGGCAAGGTCGGGAACATCAGCCGCCATTCGATCAGCCAGCCCAGGGTGAACAGCACCCCGACGATCGCGATGCGCTTCCATGTCGGCCGATCGAACCACAGTCCCGCCAGCGCCATCGAGGCCAGAACGAACACATAGCCCGGCATGATGTCTTCGCTGATGACCGACAGCAGCAGCACGAAGCCGCAACCCAAGTGGAACACGGACGACAATGCGGCAACGGCAGCCCTGCCCGTGAGACGATGGACGAAGGCATAGACGACGACCGTACCGAGGCTCGCCCAGAAGGCATTGAGATAGGCGAACTGCTTCCACGGCACGCCGCGCAGGATGCCCAGCGCGTCGAGCAGCCGGGCGCTGACGCCATAGAGGGGGAAGAACAGATAGTTCGACGGGTCGAGCCGCGCGGTCCACGGGCTCACGATCCAGGGCTCGGCCTGGATGCTCTTGTACATCCCGTTGGAACTGATGATGTGGACGTTGTGCAGCCAGCCGATCAGGCCGCAGAGCACCGCCAGGGACAGCACGAACGCCAGCAGGAGCTGCCAGGCTGGCGCCGTCCTCGTCACTAGTGCTTGCGGCCGACCAGCGTCACGGCGCCTTCCGGACCGAATGTCTCGGTATGCGGGCAGCCGCGGGCCATGGTGAAGACCTCGCCCGGGCGGAACGTCTGCGTGTTGCCTTCCCAGGCGAGCGTGATCGCGCCGTCGACCACCATTGCCTTCACGTCGTAGGGATGGCTGTGCTCGGCATTGTGCCTGGGCCCCTGGGTCGTGCCGGTGACGATCTCGTCGTAGCCGTCACGCTTCAGCTCGGTCTCGAAGACCTGGCGATCCATCCATCCCTCCTCAGGCCGCCTTGCGGGCCTTGATGGCATACTGCCCCCCCATCGGCAGCCATGCCAGCAGGGGATCGACGCCACGCAGGAAGGCCAGGCCGGGCGGCATGAACATCAGGTAGTCGGTATCGAGTGTGTAGCGCGCGGCGTCGAGCAAACCGTGCCGCACCTCGCTCGCGTCGAGCAGAATGGCGTTCTGGTCGATCGGCGTGCGGGCCGTGACATACCGCACCAGCGGATTTCGGGGATTGTGCTCGAAGACGTAGATGCGGCCGCCTGGCTTGAGCACGCGACCGAGCTCGGCGAAGACCGCCGGCCGATCCGCAAGCGGAACGTGATGCAGCACGGCGCTGATCATGACGATGTCGAAGCTTGCGTCGGCGAAGGGCGTGCGGGCGCCCTGCTGCGGCGCCAGTTGCGGCGGCGCGCCCAGGTCGCGCGGCCAGCGCCGTTCGACCTGGCGCAGCATGCCGGTCGAGATGTCACAGCCGGTGAATGCGCCCTTGGCGCCGAGCCCGATCAGGACACGCATCAGGCTGCCGACGCCGCAGCCATAGTCCAGCACCGCAAGCCCGCCGGTCCGAAGTGCGGGTTCACGGCGCAGCAGCCAGCGCGCCTTCACGGCAATGAACTGGTCGGGCGAACTTCCCAACAGGCGCTTGATGGGATTGTCGAGGCCGCCCTCGTACTCGGCGGCATAGTCGTCGAACTCCGCCGGCTCGCCCGACCAGGATTGCGGATCGGGCGCGCTCACGGCGGCCCCCCGTTCGGCCCACCGACGATGTCACGGATCATGAACAGAGGCCGTCCCTTGCTCTGGTCGTAGAGGCGGCCGAGATAGGCGCCGATGATGCCCAGCATCAGAAACTGCATGCCGCCAAGCAGGCCGACCGCGGCCATCAGCGAGGTCCAGCCCGGCAGCGTGTGGCCACCCCACCAGCCAACGATCGAGTAGATGAAGAAGCCGAAACCCAGGGCCGCCATGATCCAGCCGATGGTCATCGAGGCCATCAGCGGCACGACCGAGAAAGACGTGATCGCGTCGGCGGCGAAGCGGACCATCTTGGCGATCGGATACTTGCTTTCGCCCGCCACCCGCGCGTGCCGGTCGTATACCAGCGGCACCTGGCGGCCGCCGATCCAGGCCACCATGCCGCGGATGAACCGGTGACGCTCGGGCATGGCGAGCAGCAGGTCGAGCACCCGACGTGTCACAAGGCGGAAATCTCCGGCATCGGGCGGGATCTTTACGTCGGTCAGGCGGGCGATCAGGCGATAGAAGGCGGCGGCAGTGGCACGCTTGAACAGGCTCTCGCCCTCGCGCTGGCGACGCTGGCCGTACACTACGTCGGCCCCCTGATCGATCAGTGCCATCATGTCGGGCAGCAGTTCGGGCGGATCCTGCAGGTCGGCGTCGATGATCAGGATGCGCTCGCCCCGGCACACCGAAAGCCCGGCCGTGAGGGCGAGTTGATGGCCGTGGTTGCGCATCAGGCGTACGGCGACGATGCGCGGATCGCGCCCGGCGGCTTCCGCCAGGACATCCCACGTGCGGTCGCGTGACCCGTCGTCGACCAGCACGATTTCGCTGGTCCCCCCGATCCCATTCAGGACGGCGCCGACCCGGCGCAGGAACTCGGGCAGCGCGTCCTGCTCGTTGTAGCAGGGCGCGACCACGGAAACGGCCGGGCGGGGCGTGGAACTCATAGCCGGGGAGCAATAGCCCATGCGCGGCGGGAAAACGAGCGGCCCCGTCGCCCCTGCCATCCGTCTCCCCAAGGACGGCGCAATCGGCTATCAAGCGGCACCATGACCAACGACAACGACCATCGCGGCCTGCTGCCGGCAGGGCTCGCCGACCTGCTGCCTCCCGACGCGGCGCGCGAAGCACGCGCCATCGACATAGCCATCGAGCGCTTCGCCGCGTTCGGCTACGAGCGGGTGAAGCCGCCGCTGGTCGAATTCGAGGAATCGCTGCTGGGCGGACCGGGCGCCGCGCTCGCCTCACAGACCTTCCGCCTCATGGACCCGGTCTCGCAGCGCATGATGGGCGTGCGGCCGGACATGACCGTGCAGGTCGCGCGCATCGCCGTGACCCGCCTGAAGCACGAACCCCGGCCGCTGCGCCTGTCCTACGGCGGCAACGTGATCCGCGTCCGGGGCAGCGCGCTCAAGCCCGAGCGGCAGTTCGCCCAGGTCGGCACCGAGCTGATCGGCGTCGACAGTGCGGAAGCGGATGCCGAAGCCGTCCTGCTGGCGGTCGATACGCTGCGCGCCATCGGCGTTTCCGACCTGACGGTCGATCTCAACCTGCCGACTCTGGTCGCCGCCGTGGCGAACGGCCTGAAGCAGTCCGGCGAGGCGCTGAACCGCCTGCGGCGGGCGCTCGATCGCAAGGACGAAGGCGGCATCGCCAAGGCCGCCGACGACAAGAAGGTGGCGGACCTGTTCGCCGGCCTCCTGCGCGCCGCCGGGCCTGCCGACAAGGGCATCGCGCAGCTCGCCGGACTGGAGCTGCCGGAGGCGGCCGCTGCGGAGGCGGCCCG
>JBILYJ010000075.1:0-15393 GCA_044377795.1 Reyranella sp.
TGCGCGGCATAGTCGACGCCGGGGTAGAGCTCCGGCGGAATGGCGTCGGTGAAAGGCACGCCCTGCTTCTTCAGGAAGCTCACCGTATCGCGAAGCTGCTGGTAGCTGCCGACCTCGACGCCCATCGAGGCGCAGCTCGTGTCGGGATTGAGCCCCAGCTCGCCACGCAACGCCTTGGGGAACAGCGACAGGGAATGGTGCTCGCTCCCGTTGCGCAGGAAGACGCAGCGATGGCCCTTCCAGGTAACGACTTCCGTACGGATGAAGCCCATCGTCTGCGTGTAGAAGGCTTCCGAGGCGCCAACGTCCGTCACGAACAGGCTCATCGGCCCGATGTTTGTGACCTTGAACGGCCGTGGCAGGCGCGTCCCGGCAACGATGTACTCTTCACCTGTGCGGTCCTGGATGACGTTGCCGGCATTGATGTCGACACCCTTCGCAATGGCGTCGCGCACCTCCTGCTCCTCGGAGATCTGCGGCAGTTCCGGCGTTTCGCGGAAGGCGCGGTAGTACATCGACTCCGGCTTCGAGCGACCGTCCCAGCCGATCTGCTCCATGCCATAGTAAAGCTCGACCGTGTGCCCGTCGGGATCGCGAATGTAGGTGTGCCAGTTGCTGCCCGGCATGTCGCGGCCGACCCGGCGGATCTCGACGTCCCGATCGCGGAAATAGTCGGCGGCGGCGAAGACCTCGTCCATCGTGCCGACCTGCCAGGTGATCTGGTTGACCGTGACGTCGCGCGAGACGGCGTCGTCGCCGAAGATCGCCCCCAGCGACTTGTGCGCCAGCAGGAAGGCATGATGATCCGAATTGTGGCTCATGAAGACGATGCGCGGATCCTGCAGCCGCTTAGCCATCTCCTCGCGCCCCGGCACCTTGGAGAAGTCGCGCGTGTCGGTGACGCGGAAGCCCAGCAGGCGGGCATAGAAATCGAGCCCCTTGTCCATGTCGGCGACGTTGAAGCCGAAATGGCCGAGCCGGCGGATCTTGAACGGCCGCGGATAGCGCACGCCGCCGACGTCGTAGGTCGTTGGCTTCTGAATCGTGTCCATGGTTCCCTCTCTAGCTCTTGCGGCGCTTCCCGGGCTTCAGCACCCGGGCATTGCCGCGGATCAGTCCCGGAACATCGGTGACCGCCTGTTCGACGGTGGTACGGATGTGCTGCTCCAGCAGGGAGCAGGCGAGATCGGAGTCGCGCGCCAGCACGGCGTCACGAATCTCGATATGTTCGTTCCGGCGGTGCAGCCGGCTGTGGATCATGGTCAGCCAGTGGTATCGACGGGCCTGGTCGAACAGCTCGCTGCGGTAGTGCAGCGACCAGGGCGAACGGCAGGTCGCCACCAGTGCGTCGTGATAGCGCTTGTGGCGCTTGCCCCACTCCTGCTTCACCGACAGCGGATCATCCTGCCTGGGCGACGCGAGCTTGCTCAGCAGGAAGTACGAGCTGACGATCTCGGCCTCCCAGGCATCGGTGCCGTGCCGGATCGCGTCGGCCAGCGTCTTGGTCTCGAGATAGACCCGCAGCTCGGAGAGATCGAGAAAGTCGGCCAGCGAGATCGGCGAAACCTGAAACCCGCGTCCCGCTTCGGTGCGGGCGAGGCCTTCCGACACGAGATGCGACAGGGCCTCGCGCAGGGTGCCGACGCTGGTGTCATAGCGCTGGCGCAGCTCGCCGAATTTCAGCTTCTGATCGGGTTTCAGGACGCAGCACAGGATGTCCTCGCGCATCTTGCGCAGCACGTCGAAGGTGGCAGCGTCCTCGCGGCTGACGTCCTGCGGCGCGGTGGTCGCCGCCAGGTTCTCGTTGGCGCCCTCGAACGGAGTGGCGGGCAGAACTTTGGCCATGAAGGCTCCTCAAACTCCCAGATAGGCTTCGCGGATGTGCGGCTGCTTCAATAGCTCGTCCGGCAGGCCGGTGGCCACGATGCGCCCCTGCTCCAGCACATAGGCGCGGTCGGCGACGCCCAGCGCCTTCAGAACATTCTGCTCGACCAACAGCACGGCGGCCCCCTCGTCGCGCACGCGGACGATGATGTCGAACATGTCGTCGACGATGGTCGGCGCGAGGCCGAGCGACGGCTCGTCGAACAGGACGATACGGGGCTGCGCCATGAGGGCCCGGCCGATCGCCACCATCTGTTGCTGGCCGCCCGACAGCTCGCCGGCCGGCTGATTGCGCTTCTGGCGCAGGATGGGGAACAGGTCGTAGACGCGTTCCAGCGACTGCGCCCGCGCCGCCCGCGGCCCGGGCAAATAGCAGCCTAGTTCGAGATTCTCCTCGACCGTCATCTTGGTGAACAGCCGCCGTCCCTCAGGCACCAGGGCGATGCCGTGGCTGCAATAGCCATGCGGGCGCACGCGCTTCATGTCGGCACCGTCGAAGCGCAGCTCGCCCTGCCGGCAACGCAGCATGCCGGCGATGGCGTTGATCAGCGTCGTCTTGCCGGCGCCATTGGGTCCGATCACCGAGACGATCTCGCCGGCATCGACGTCGAGCGAGACGTCCCACACCGCCGGTGCGTCGCCGTAGCCGACATGCAGGTTGCGGACTTCAAGCAGCATAGGCTTTGCCGAGATAGATGCTGACGACGCGCGGATCGCGCATGACCTCGCGCGGGGCACCCAGCGCGAAGAGCTTGCCTTCGTTCAGGACGGCGACGCGGTCGGACAGTTCGACCACGGCGCGCATGAGATGCTCGACGAAAACGATGGTGGCGCCCTGCGCTCGAATGGCCCGCACCAGCCGGATGGCATTGTCGACCTCGGCCGGATTGAGGCCCGACAGAACCTCGTCGAGAAGCAGCAGCTTGGGCTTGGCCGCCAGCGCGCGGGCCAGTTCCAGGAACTTGCGCTCGTGCAGGTTCAGCTCGGCCGGCAGCGCCTCTTCCTTGCCGGCCAGCCCGGTGAAGCCGATCCAGTGCAGGGCTTCGTCCCGTATCTCGGCAGCGGTGCGCGGCGGTCCGCCGAAGGTGGCGGCCATCGCCACGTTGTCGAACACGCTCATGTTCGCGAACGGTCGCGGGATCTGGTAGGTCCGCGCCACGCCGCGGCGGGCGATCTCGTGCGCCGGCAGGTGGCCGATCTCCGCGCCGTCCACCGTGATCGTGCCGCCGCTGAGCGGATAGAAGCCCGAGATGACGTTGATCAATGTGGTCTTGCCGGAACCGTTCGGCCCGACCAGCCCGAGGATTTCCCCCTCGCGCACGTCGAGGTCGACGCCCGCCAGCGCCTGCAGGCCGCCGAACCGCTTGGCCGCTCCCCTCGCCTCGAGGATGTTGCGCGTGCCGATCTGGGGCGGCGTGGCCGGTACGACCGGCACAACGGCAGCATGCGGTTTCGCCTCGACCGGCCGGCGCCGCTTCACCCACGCCTTGATCGCAGGCACGATGCCGTCCGGCAGCCAGAGGATCGCGAGGACCAGGATCAGGCCGACCACGGCGCGGCCGACCATTGCCTCCCCGCCGCTGATGAAGGCGTAGAGCAGCGCCGTGATGATCGTGGCCCCGACGGCGGGGCCGAACCAGTTGCGCGAGCCGCCGAGCACGCTCATCAGCACCACGTAAAGCGGTACGGTCAGTTCGAAGGTGCCGGCGACCGTGAGGAAGCCGACATACATCGCATGGATGCCGCCCACCGCGCCGGCGATGCCGGACGACAGGGCAAAGGCGATCAGCTTGTAGTGGAAGGTCGGCACGCCCTTGGCTTCGGCCACGTCCTCGTCGTCGTGGATGGCAAACAGGCCGAGGCCAAGACGTGAGTGAGCTACCCACCAGGCGATGCCGAGCGTCAGCACGCACATCGCAAAGCCCAGCACGTAGATCGTGCCGGTCTGGGTCGGCATCAGATTCGGCATCGGCACGGCGCTCATGAACACGCCCGCGCCGCCGTCGATCGGCGTGTTGAGGATGATCGTGGCGACCACGAAGGTGACCGCGAGCGTCAGCAGCGCGAACAGCTCGCCCCGCAGCCGCTTCATCCGGAACACCACCGCGCCGATGCCGACGCCCAGCAGGGCCGCCATCGCCGCGGCGATCGGCACGGTCAGGAGGAATGGGACGTCTGCCTTGGTCGTCAGCGTCGCGGTCGTGTACATGCCGACACCGAAGAACGCGGCATGCCCAAGGCTGAAATAGCCCGCGAACCCCGAGAGCAGCGCCCAGCTCGTCGACAGCGAGATCCAGAAGAACACGAGATAGAAGAACGAATCGTAGAAGGCCGGCAGGCCCGCCGTCGGCAGGATCGCGAAGATGGCGATGCCGAGCGCCGCGGCGGCCTTGGGAAGGGTTTGTCCGGCTGTCATGACCACTCCGGGTCCCAGAGCAGGATGGCGATGAGCACGGAGAACGAGACGACCGGCGCCCAGGCCGGACTTATGATCGCCATGGCGATCGACTCGCTGGCGCCGATCAGCATGCCCGCCGCCAGGGCGCCCAGCGGATTGCCGAGACGGCCGATGATGACCACTGCGAAGACGACACCCAGCCAGGCCCAGATCTGTGCGGGCGCCAGCGTGGCAATCAGGGCGATGAAGGTGCCGGCGACACCGGCGTACGCGGCCCCGACACCTGAAAGAAGATAGGCGAGCTTCCGATGGTCGACGCCGTAAGCCGCGGCGATGTCGGCATCCTCCGCGCTCGCCCGCAAAGCCTTGCCGACATAGGTTTTGCGTAGCCAAAGCCACGTGCCCCACGCCAGCACGCCTGCCACGATGCACAGGATCAGCTCTAGCACCGGGATGTAGAACGGCCCGGCCTTGATCGACCAGGTCGCATAGTGCGTCTCGAAGCGGCGATAGTCCGCCGTCCAGTAGAGTTGGATGCCGACTTCGAGAATGACGGCGAAACTGAAGGTGATCAGCAGCGAGCCCAGCTCGTTCACCTTGAAGCGGACGAACACCCAGTGCTGAGCCAGGCCGATGGCGAACATCGCCGGCACGATGACCATCACCGACCACCACGGGGCGACGTGATAGGTCGTACCGAGTTCGTAGGTCAGGTAGGCCGCGAGGAAGGCCAGCGCGAAATGGCTGAGGTTGACCAGTCGCAACAGCCCCCAGCTCAGGCTGAGCCCCAACGCCAGCAAACCGTACATTCCGCCGGCCAGGACGCCCGAGATCAGCGCCTGGCCGAGAAGCGTTGCACTTGGCATCCGTCTCTACGGTCCGATCAGCTTCACGCCTGGCGCCGCAAACTCCTTGGGCCAGACAACCTTCCATTCCTTGTTCTGCGCCTGCCGGATCAGCTGCGCCGGCGCGCCGTGATTGTAGAGACCGTCGAACTTGAGCGGCCCATAGATCGTATTCACCACGTTCTTTTTCAGGAAGGCCGCGATCTGCTTGTCATCGAGGCTCTTGGCGCCGTTCACGCCCTGCTCGAGGATCTGCCACTCCGAGACCATGCCGGCGGCCTGCGCGTCGATCAGCGGATAGGGCAGGTTGGCCTTCGTGGCGCGCTCCTTGTAGGCCTCGGCGATCCTGCGGACGCCGGGCCGGCTCATGAACGGCTCGTCCGGTTCGAGGAACGTCGACGACCAGACGAGATTGCCGTCGGGCGAGAGTGCCAGCGGGCCGGGCGCGGGATAGAGATGGAAGCTGCTCTTGGGCGTATAGTCGAGCTTGCGCAGCGCTTCGAGGATCTGGTTGCTCTCCAGTCCCAGCGATCCGACCCACAGAAAATCGGCGTTGGCTTCCTTCACGCGCGCGGCGATGGCGCCAAAGTCGCGGTTCCCGGACTCATATTCGAGATAGAGCGGCACCTTCACGCCGCGCTTCTCGGCCTCGACCTTCATGCCCTGCGCCATGAACTGCGCCGACGGGAACTTGCTGGTCAGCACAACCATGCTCCTGGGCGGCGTCGGCAGGCTGGCCATCGCGTCCAGGATCACGTTGGGATAGGTCTTGTCGGGCTCCGGGCCGAACGGCGTCGCCGGAAAAGCCATGTCGTAGGTCTGCAGCTTGGGGATGCCCATGCTGCTCTGGATGATCACCTTGCCGTAGCGCTGGGCGACGCCCATCGCCGCCAGGATCGGTGCCGTCGCATAGGGACCCTGGATCAGGTCGACCTTGTCGACCGTGATCAGCTTCTCGTAGAGGCTGCGCGCCACGTCCGGCTTGGACTGGTCGTCGAGCAGAACATACTCGACGGGCCGGCCGAGGAAGCCGTCGCGGCTGTTGATCTCCTCGACCATGATCTCCGAGGCGATCTTGTGGATGACCGCGGTCTGCGCGAGGAACCCGGTCAGCGAGAGCGTACCGCCAACGCGCACCGGCTTTCCCGAAGGCGCCGCCCGTCCGATTGCCGGCGCCGCCAGCATTGCCGTCGAACCCAACAGTCCAGCCAAGACATGGCGACGACGCCATGAGCCCACCCGCTCGCGCATCTGCTTCCTCCGTCGACGTGTATTTGATCTGAACGTCGTTGGACGGGATCGTGGCGGATCGATCCTCGTAAGTAAATCAGATTTTCGAAACTTTCGACAATATTGAACCATCCCGTTCTGCGTCATTCGACGCGTCTCCTAAACCGCAGACGCAGCGTTTCTTTCGGCCTATTCTCCGCCCGAGTTCGCAACGGAGAAGTCCCAATGAAGAGCTACAAGGTCGTCGAGTTCGGCCAGCCCCTGCAGAAGGTCGAAGAGAGCAATCCCGCGCCCCAAGGCGCCGAGGTGCTGGTCAAGGTCACGGCCGCCGGCGTCTGCCACAGCGACGTGCACCTGTGGGAAGGCTTCTTCGACATGGGCGGCGGCAACAAGGTGTCGACGCAGAAGACGATGAACCCGCCGCGCACCATGGGCCACGAGATCGTGGGCGAGGTCGTGGCGCTCGGTCCCGACGCCAAGGGCGCCAGGGTCGGCGACAAGGCCGTGGTCTATCCGTGGATCGGCTGCGGCACCTGCTGGTACTGCGCCAACGGCCGCGAGCATCTCTGCCCGACGCCGCGCGCGCTCGGCGTCAACAATGACGGCGGCTATGCCGACCATGTCCTCGTCCCCGACGCGAAGTACCTCTATCCCTACGGCAACATCCCGACCGAACTGGCCTGCCTCTATGCCTGCTCCGGCATCACCGCCTTCAGCGCGGTCAAGAAGGCGGTCGGCGAGGATGCCGGCAAGCCCATCCTGGTGATCGGTGCCGGCGGCGTCGGTCTGATGGGCGTGAAGTTCGCGCAGTCGGTGCTGGGCCATGCGCCGATCGTGGCCGACATCGACGAGAACAAGCGCAAGCTCGCCCTAGACAACGGTGCGCTCGCCGCCATCGATCCGCGCGACAAGGATGCCCGCAAGAAGGTCTTCGAGTTGACCGGCGGTACCGGCGTGGGCGCGGCCATCGACTTCGTCGGCGCCGACAGCACCGCGCAGTTCGGCGTCAAGGCGCTGGCCCGCGGCGGCCGGCTGGTCGTCGTTGGCCTGTTCGGCGGCACCTTCTCGCTTCCCATGCCGATGTTCGCCTTCACCGGCTGCCAGATCGTGGGCTCCGTCACGGGCAGCCCGGGCGAGATGAAGGAGATGATGGACCTCGTAACCGCCGGCAAGGTGACGCCGGTGCCGATCGTCAAGCGCACGCTCGACGAGGCGGATGCGACGCTGCAGGAACTGCGCAAGGGCCTGATCATGGGGCGGGCCGTCCTCGTTCCGTGAGCCAGGCGACACGCGCCCTCGCCCACGCCTTCGACACCGGAGCGCTCGCCGCCAGGCGGGCGTTCTTCCTGCGCGCCGAGGATCCGCCCTTCGCGGAGATCGACGCGGAGCAGTCGTTCCGGCCGGCATATCTTCGGCTGAAGCAGGCCGTGCCGCGGCTGGAGAGCGGCGGGCACGCACTCGGCCTCGTGCAGCTGACCAAGCACAAGGAGGAGAACTTCGCCAACATCGCGCGCGGCTGGGCACTGCTTGCAGCCGGCGGCACGCTGGTCTGTGCCGGCGCCAACGATGACGGGGCCGCGAGCCTCGAGAAGCATGTCGGCAAGGCCTTCGGCGGCGTCGACATGCTCTCGAAGTTCCACAGCCGTGTTTTCTGGTTCACCAAGGGCGAACACACGCCGCCCGACTATTGGCAGAAGCTCGCGACCCTGCAGCCGGTCGGCGACGGTTCGTGGCTGAGCCAGCCCGGCGTCTTCTCCTGGGATCATGTCGACGACGGGTCCGCTCTCCTGGCGACCCATCTTCCGCACGATCTCTCAGGCCATGTGGCCGATTTCGGTTGTGGCTGGGGCTTCCTGACGCGGCACGTGCTCGCCACCTGCCCTGCCCTCACGAAGGTCGACGGCATCGACGCCGAGCACCGCGCCATCGAAGCCGCCGGTGCGAACGTCCCCGATGCGCGGGCGACGTTCCATTGGCTCGACCTGATCAACGAGGCCGCGCCCGCGAGCTACGACGCCATCGTCTGCAATCCGCCGTTCCATACCGGCCGCGCCGCGGAGCCTGCGCTGGGCCAGGGGTTCATCGCCGTCGCCGCCCGCGCCCTCAAACAAGGTGGCCGTTTCTACATGGTGGCCAATCGCGGCCTGCCCTATGAGCCGCTTCTGAAAGCCAACTTCGCATCGTTCGAGACGCTGGCCGACAACAACAAGTTCAGGGTAACGCTGGCGCGCCGTTGAGAACGGCGGCGATCAGGAATTCCTTGTTGCCTTCGGCGCCAGTGATCGGGCTCTCGGTCACACCGAGCATCTGCCACCCTTCCTGTTGGACCAGCCAGGACGAAATCGTCTCGACGACTTCCGCGTGCAGCTCCGGCTCGCGGACGATGCCGCCCTTGCCGACACGGCCCTTGCCGACCTCGAACTGCGGCTTAATCAGCGCCGCGAGATGCGCCCCCGGTGCGGCGAGAGCGAGCGCGGCCGGCAGGACGAGCCGAAGGCCGACGAAAGAAGCGTCACAGACGACGAGGTCGATCGGGTCCGGAATCTCCGCCCGCGTGACATCCCGGATGTTGGTCTTCTCCATCGACACGACGCGCGGGTCGGTGCGCAGTTTCCAGGCGAGCTGGTTGGTGCCGACATCGACCGCATAGACCTTCGCTGCCCCCCGCTGGAGGAGGCAGTCGGTGAAGCCACCGGTCGAGGAGCCGACATCGAGCGCGATGCGGCCCGTCACCGGAATTGCGAAGTGGTCCAGCGCCTTCTCGAGCTTCAGCCCGCCGCGCGAGACATAGGGATGGAGCTGGCCGCGCACCTCGATCGGCATGTCGTCGGCGACGGGCTGCCCCGCCTTCTCCAGCCGCCGGTCGTTCGAAAAAACGAGCCCGGCCATGACCAGCCGCTGCGCCGCCGCGCGTGTTTCCACGAGCCCCCGCTCGACCAGCGCCACGTCCAGCCGCGTCTTCGCCAATACTGTCTCCCTTCGGATGACCTGCTAGCATGCCGGGCATGAGCATGAAACTTCTCGAGGGCGAGCGCGCCCTGATCACCGGCTGCGCCGGCGGCATCGGCCGCGGCATCGCCAGGGCACTCAAGGCCGAGGGCGCGACCGTGCTCGGCAGCGACATCGCCGCCCCGCCCGCCGAGGACGGTATCGACTTCCTCGCCGCCGACCTGTCGAAGCGCGACGGCTGGAAAGAGCTGCTCGACGGGGCGGTGAAGAAGCTCGGTTCGATCTCCCTGTTCGTCCATGCAGCGAGCCCGCGCCGTCTCGAGGTCGACACGCCGCTGTCGGTCAGCGAGGAGACATGGGACCTGATGACCGACATCAACCTGCGTTCGGGATTCTTTCTCGCCCGCGAGGTCGGTCGCCACATGCGCGACAACGGGATCAAGGGCCGCATGATCCTGGTCACCTCGCAGCACCGCGAGACGCCGCGCAACCTGGCCCACTACAGCGCCTCGAAGGCCGGCATGACCATGGTGATGAAGGAACTCGCGCGCGTGCTCGCGCCGGACGGCATCCGCGTGAACGCGATCGCACCGGGCGCGATTCCGGGCGGCGGCTTCGTGGCGGACAATCTCGCCGAGCTGGTCGCGCAGATTCCGCTGGGCCGCGCCGGCACCCCCGACGACATCGCGCAGGTCGCCGTCGCGATTCTCTCGGAAAGATTTGGCCGCTATGTGGTGGGTACGACAGTAGAAGTTGATGGTGGATTGGGCCTCGCGAGCTGGATTCCTGCCAAGGCTTGACCTCGCTCGACGGAAGGTTTGAGGTGCGGGCCGCAAACTGGAGGACTTCACCATGACGCTTCGCATCAATTCGACCGCGCCCGATTTCAAGGCCGAGACGACCCAGGGTCCGATCGAGTTCCATAAGTGGATCGGCGACAGCTGGGCGATCCTGTTCTCGCATCCCAAGGACTTCACGCCGGTCTGCACCACCGAGCTTGGCTACATGGCGGGGCTCAAGCCGCAGTTCGACAAGCTCAACACCAAGATCGTCGGCCTTTCGGTCGATCCCGTGACCAACCACTCCAAGTGGGCCAAGGACATCGAGGAGACGCAAGGCCACGCCGTCACCTTCCCGATGATCGGCGATCCCGAACTGAAGGTCGCGACCGCCTATGACATGCTGCCCGAAGGCGCCGGCTCGACCTCGGAAGGCCGCACCGCCGCCGACAACGCCACCGTGCGTTCGGTGTTCATCATCGGCCCCGACAAGAAGATCAAGGCGATGCTCACCTACCCGATGAGCAGCGGCCGCAACTTCGACGAGGTGCTGCGTCTCCTCGAGTCCTGCCAGCTCACCGCGAAGCACCAGGTGGCGACGCCGGTGAACTGGAAGAAGGGCGAGGACGTGATCATCGTCCCGGCCGTGTCGGACGAGGCCGCCAAGGCCAAGTACCCGAACGGCTGGAAGGCGCCGAAGCCCTACCTGCGCATCGTGCCGCAGCCCAAGGACTGAGAAGAACTGCTTTTCCTCCACCGCCTAGGGGAGGCGAATCGCATATGACGCTTTCCGTCGTCTCGACCGGAGCGCGCAGCGCGGAGTGGAGAGACCTTTTTTCCGCTAATAGCCGCCAAATGGAGGAAAAGAGGTCCCTCCACTCCGCTTCGCTCCGGTCGGGACGACGAGTAATTTGGGCAAATGCGATAGCCCTGACGTCCTACGGGGAGATGTGACATGACCGACGAACTCTGGCGCTGGTCGGCGGTCGACCTGGCGCAGGCGATCGCACGGGGCGCGGTTTCGAGTGAGGACGCGACCCGCTCCGTCCTGGGTCGCATCGAGGCCGTCAATCCGCAGGTCAATGCCGTCGTCGACCTCATGGCCGATGAGGCCCTGCAGGCCGCGTGCGAGGCCGACACCGCCCGCCGCAGCGGCGCCGCCTGCGGCCCGCTGCACGGCGTGCCGGTGACGGTTAAGGTCAACGTCGACACCAAGGGCCGCGCCACCACCAACGGCGTCGTGGCCTTTCGCGACCTGTTGGCAACCGAAGACAGCCCGGTCGTCGCCAACCTGCGCAAGGCCGGCGCGGTCATCGTCGGGCGCACCAACACACCCGCCTTCTCACACCGCTGGTTCACCGACAACGAACTGCACGGCGCGACGCGCAACCCGTGGGGCAAGCGCCTGACGCCCGGCGGATCGAGCGGCGGCGCGGCGGCCGCGCTCGCGGCCGGCATGGGCGCCATCGCGCATGGCAACGATTATGGCGGCTCGATCCGCTATCCCGCCTATGCCTGCGGCGTGGCGGGCCTGCGGCCGACGCCCGGCCGCGTGCCGGCCTTCAACCCCTCTTCGACCGCCGAACGGCCGATCACGGCGCAGCTCATGTCCGTTCAGGGACCGCTGGCGCGCAGCGTCGCGGACCTGCGCCTCGCCTTCGCCGCCATGGCGATGGGCGATCCGCGCGATCCCAACTGGGTGCCGGCACCACTCGTCGGGCCTGCCTCGTCCCGTCGGCTGCGCGCCGCCATCGCACCCGCCCCGTTCGACGACGTGGTCCCGGAGGTGCGCGCCGCGATCGTCGCGGCCGGCAAGGCGCTCGAAGCTGCGGGATACGAAGTCGACGAGATCGCACCGCCGCAGCTGGGCGAAGCGGCTGAGCTCTGGCATCGCATGGTCGTCAACGACGAGCGGCGGGGCTTCGTCGCCACCGTGCAGGCGCTGGGCGACGCCGCCGCGCGACGCAACGTAGAGGGCCATCTGCGCTACGTGCCGGAGATCGATGCTGGCGGGCTGCTCGATGCCTTCGGTCCCCGGCTCGCGCTCATGCGAGCCTGGTCGCTGTTCTTTGCGGAGTATGCGGTCGCGGTCGTGCCGGTGTCGCACGTCCTGCCCTTCCCCGACGGGCTCGACCTGCAGGACCAGCCGGTGGTCGATCGCATGATGGCGGCGCAGCACTGCCTGCTCGCAACGCCCGTGCTGGGCTATCCCTCGGTATCGGTGCCGACGGGCCTTGCCGGTGGCACGCCGGTCGGGGTGCAGGTGATCGCGGCCCGCTTCCGCGAGGATCTCTGCCTCGATGCCGCGGAGATCGTCGAGGCCCACGCCCCGCGTCTCACGCCCATCGATCCGCGCGGTTCGCCGCGCGCGCGCTCGGTCTGCTGGCCGAGCGCCGCGAGCGCCGTCGCCACGATCTGGGGGGCGTTGAGGCCGGCCCATTCGTACTGCCGGACCGGCGAGGCGTGATCGAGGAAGCGGTCGGGCAGAACCATCGGCCGCACCTTGAGGCCGGCGTCGAGCAGGCCCGACGTCGCGAGATACTGCAGCACGAAGCTCGCGAAGCCGCCGACCGAGCCTTCCTCGATCGTGATCAACACCTCATGCTCGCGCGCAAGGCGGCGGATCAGGTCGGTGTCGAGCGGCTTGGCGAAGCGCGCATCGGCCACCGTGGTGCTGAGCCCCTTGGCGCCGAGGTCTTCCGCCGCCACCAGGCACTCCTGCAGGCGCGCGCCGAAATTCAGGATCGCGATCTTGGTGCCCTCGCGCACGATCCGGCCCTTGCCGATCTCGAGCGGCGTCCCCCTGGCCGGCAGCTCGACGCCGACGCCCTCGCCGCGCGGATAGCGGAAGGCGGAGGGTCGGTCGTCGATCTGCGCCGCCGTCGCCACCATGTGCATCAGCTCGAGTTCATCGCCCGCGGCCATGATCACGAAGTCAGGCAGGCAGCCGAGATAGGCCACGTCGAACGAGCCCGCATGGGTGGCGCCGTCGGCCCCGACCAGCCCGGCGCGATCGATGGCGAAGCGCACCGGCAGCTTCTGGAGGGCGACGTCGTGCACGACCTGGTCGAAGGCGCGCTGCAGGAAAGTCGAGTAGATCGCGGTGAACGGCTTGAAGCCCTCGGTCGCCAGACCAGCGGCGAAGGTCACGCCGTGCTGCTCTGCGATCGCCACGTCGAACGTGCGTTCGGGGAAGCGCTCGGCGAACTTGTCGAGGCCGGTGCCCGACGGCATCGCCGCGGTGATCGCCACGATCTTCTTGTCGGCCTCCGCCTCGGCGATCAGCGCCTTGCCGAACACGGAGGTGTATTGCGGCGCGTTGGCGATCGGCTTGGACTGCTTGCCGGTGATGACGTCGAACTTCACGACGCCGTGGTACTTGTCCGCGCTCGCCTCGGCCGGGGCATAGCCCTTGCCCTTCTTGGTGACGACGTGGACCAGGATCGGCTTGTCGAGATCGCTGTCGCGGGCGTTCTTCAGGACAGGCAGCAGATGGTCAAGATTGTGACCGTCGACCGGGCCCACATAGTAGAAGCCCAGCTCGTCGAACAGCGTGCCGCCGGCGACGAAGCCGCGGGCGAATTCCTCGGCGCGCTTGGCTGCGAGTTCCAGCGGCTTGGGCAGGCTCTCGGCGAAGGTACGGCCGAGATTGCGCAGGGTGACGTAGGGCCGGCCCGACAGCAGGCGCGAGAGGTGACCCGAGAGGGCTCCGACCGGCGGCGCGATCGACATGTCGTTGTCGTTCAGCACCACGATCAGCCGCGAGCGCAGGGCGCCCGCATTGTTCATCGCCTCGTAGGCCATGCCGGCGCTGAGCGCGCCGTCGCCGATCACGGCAACCACGTTGTTGGAGCCGCCGGCGAGGTCTCGCGCGACCGCCATGCCGAGGCCAGCCGAGATCGAGGTCGAGGAATGGGCCGCCCCGAACGGGTCGTACTCGCTTTCGGACCGCCGCGTGAAACCGGAAAGGCCGCCCTCCTGGCGCAGGGTGCGAATCCGGCTGCGGCGCCCCGTGACGATCTTGTGCGGATAGGCCTGGTGGCCGACGTCCCAGATCAGCCGGTCCTTGGGCGTGTCGAAGACGTAGTGCAGGGCCACGGTCAGTTCGACGACGCCCAGTCCCGCGCCGAGATGGCCGCCGGTCACCGAAACGGCCGAAATCGTCTCCTGACGCAGCTCGTCGGCGAGCTGGCGCAGTTGGTCGGCGCGCAGGCGGCGAATGTCGGCGGGAACGTCGACGGTATCGAGGAGCGGCGTCGTACTCTGCCCGGTCATTGAACTATCATACTCCTGCACGGCGCACCGTGCCCCAACTTCAGCTACGACGCGCCACGACGAATTCTGTGGCTTGCCTCAACAAATCCGCGGCCTCGCCGAAAGGCTCGAGATGCGCGGCCGCCTGTCGCGCGAGAATCGCCGCCTGCGCCCGCGCGCGCTCGACCCCCAGAATCGAGACGAAAGTGGCCTTTCCGGCTGCTTCGTCCTTGCCCGTCGCCTTGCCGAGTTCGGCCGCATTGCCCTCGATGTCGAGCAGGTCGTCGACGATCTGGAAGGCGAGGCCCAGATCGTGAGCATACATCGAAAGCGCCGACCGGGCGTGGTCGCTGGCCTTCCCGAGGGTGGCGCCGGCGGTGCACGAGAACGAGATCAACGCGCCGGTCTTCAATCGTTGCAGGTGGGTGATGGCGCCGATCGACTGGTCGGAGCCCTCCTCCTCGGCCAGCAGGTCGAGCATCTGGCCGCCGACCATTCCGCGGGCCCCGGCAGCCTTTGCCAGTTCCGCGACCAGCGCCACGCGCACCACCGGGTCGCCATGCGTGTCCTCGTGCGCGAGCACCTCGAACGCCAGCGCCTGCAGCGCATCGCCGGCGAGGATGGCCGTCGCCTCGTCGAACTGTCGATGACAGGAAGGCTTGCCGCGCCGCAGGTCGTCGTCGTCCATTGCCGGCAGGTCGTCGTGGATCAGCGAATAGGCGTGCACGAATTCGATGGCGCTGGCGGTGCGCAGGGCGGGCAAGGTCCCGACCTTGAACAGGGTGGCGCCGGCCAGAACGAAGAAAGCCCGCAGCCGCTTGCCGCCGCCCAGGCTCGAGTAGCGCATCGCCTCGAAGACGCGCGCCTCGCCCGAGAGGCCGCTCGGGAGCAGGCGCTCCATGGTGCGTTCGACCGATTCGGCCGCAAACGAAAGCGCAGCGCCAAACCGGGTATGCGACGACAACGGCATGGGGGCGAGGATCAGCCGAGATCTGCGGGCTGGGTCGCGACCGAACCGTCGGCAGAGAAGACGATCTTCTCGACCTTCATCTTC
>JBILYJ010000513.1:0-4033 GCA_044377795.1 Reyranella sp.
CTTGCTCATGCTACCTTTCCTCTCTTGCATGCTTGCCGCATTTGACAAGAATTCCCAAGTCAACGTCATCCCGCGCTGTCGCGAGCGGCCAGACACAGGAATTTTTGAAGCAACGGGCGTACGTTGTCTCGGCCAGGGCCGAAGGCGATACTCAGGCAGGCAGACGCGGCGACCGTTCGAAGGACATCAGAAAAATGACGACTCAAGGCGGACGCTCGCCGGCAGAAGACGCGGTGAATGCAACTATTTCGCAAAGCGCGCCTTCTTCGCTGCTGGCCGCACTGCTGATCGTCCTGGCCGTGGCGCTGGGGCTCGCCCTTGCCTGGTACAACGTAGCGAGCCTGCTTTTCCTCTTCGCCGGCATCCTGTTCGCCACCTTCCTGGACGCCTGCACCAGCGCCGTGGGGCGCCTGCTTCCGGTTTCCCGCATCTGGCGGTTCGCCCTGGTCGGCATAGCCCTCGCCATTGTCGCTGCTCTCGCAATCACTTGGGGGATCGCACGCCTTCCGGAGCAAGCCCGTTCGACGATGCGCGTGATCGACGCGCAATTGGAAGTGATACAGGGCCACTTGGCGCCCTACGGCATCGATCTGTTCGGGCCCGAAGGAAAGGCCGATACATTGCGGCTGGTCGCCGAGCCCGGGCGGCTGTTCGGCCAAGTCCATCGAGCGGTCGCCGGAGCCTACGCCGTCACCATCAACCTGGTCGTGGTGGTGTGCTTGGGGCTGTTCCTGGCCGCCAGCCCCGGCAGCTACCGAGAGGGTGCGCTACGGCTTCTGCCTCTCGCCTGGCGCGTGCGCATGCGCGCGGTGATGAACGAGATGGGACGCGTTCTGCGCAACTGGCTTCTCGGACAGCTTGTGCGCAATTCCATCCTGGCCGTAACGATGGGAGCGGCCCTTCATTTCCTCGGGCTGCCCGGCGCGGTGCTGCTCGGCCTGATGGCAGGCGTGGCGAATTTCATTCCCTTTCTCGGTTCGTTGATCGCCGCGGTGGCCGTCGCGCTCGTGGCAATGCCGCTCGGGCATTCAACGTTGATTTGGGCGATGGTGATCTACTTTTCCATCCAGACCATCGAAGGCTACCTCTCCGCGCCGCTCATCCAGCGCGGCGCCGTGAACATACCGCCGGCCTGGACCCTGTTTGCGATCGTGGTGTTCGGCGCGATGTTTGGCATCATGGGTGTGGCGCTCGCCGCGCCGCTGCTCGCCGTCGGCCGCGTCGCAGTGCAGCGGCTCTACGTCGAGGACTTGCTTCAGGATCGGTCGTAGCATCCTCCTCATTGGCAGTCCCAATGAGCGAGGCCGGCAAAAAAAGACTCTACTGAAGCCTGGGTTTTGAGCCCGCGACTATGCCTTCCGCGATCCTGTCTATGAGATAGGGGTAGAAAGGATTCGACGAAACGCGCAGCAGAGAATCGAGATTGACAATCAGGACGCCGCGTTCACCGCGCGGCGCAAGGGCACCGAGATTGACGCCAAAATCCTCCGACTTGTCCGGTGTCAGGCCATAGAGGGCGTCGGTCACCGGGAACGGCAGCGCCACGTGCGAGAGCGAGAAGATCCCAGGCGGGAAGGAGAGCGGCAATTCTCGGATCTGCTGCGTCGTCGCACCGGCCTCCGTCACCTGCTCGACGACTTCGTTGCGATCGGCTGAAGCGTTCGTGATGATCGTTGTCCGGAATTTTCGGGGCGGGTCGCCCAGAAGGCGCGACAGAACGGTTTCCGAAGCACTGCGCAGCAGCGGGCCAATGGTCGCCGACCGGTTGATGTCGAAAAGCACGAGTTCGCTGCCGTTCGCGGGCAGCTGGTCGTAGAGCGCCGAAATGATGGCGCGGGTGCTGACGGTAAAATCGACCACGGACTGGAACGTCAACACCGGTGCCAGACGATCGAGGCTGCCGTCGCGGGCGGCGCGCGCGATGCGATCCTGCAGCGCAGCCGTCAGGCGATGTGACTGGCGCGCCCCGTTGACCGGGAACGAATTGTATTTGAAAGGATTGAATTCCGGCACGATCCCGAGCCATGCCGCCTTGGCGAATGCAGGTAGCATCGCCGGCAATTCCGCGAATCCGACGAATCGCGCAAAGCTCGTGATGCCGATCATCGGTGAAATCAGGACGAGTCGGTCGGGGCGTGCCAGGCTCCTGTCGTCGAGAGCGTCGAGAGCGTACTTCATCGCCAGCGCGCCACCGTTGGAAAAGCCCACGACATGCAGCGGTGCCTGCGTGCGCCGGCGGGCTTCGCGGACGGCCAGCCGCGTTGCGGCCATCCAGTCTTCCCATTCGACGTCGGTCAGGGCGGCTGGGACGGTTCCATGCCCCGGCAGCCTGATTGCGATAACGACGAAGCCCGCTTCGCGATAGCGGCGCGCGATGTGGCGCAGGCTGTAGGGCGAATCGGTCAACCCGTGCAACACAACGACTGCGCCGGTTGGGGCGCCGTCGGGCTCCAGAATATATGAGCGATTCCAGTCCTGCACGAAATTGCCAGGATAGATCGGACTGCCGGCGAAGAAGCGGTTGCCAGGCATCCGGCTTTCTTGATCCAGCCGATCGACAACCTCGGCTCTCAGGGTCCGGAAGATAGCCTCCTCGGCCGCCAGGTAGGCTGCCCAGTCGGCCTTGTCGAGGGCCGGAGCATGCATCTCGTGCGGCACATGAGTATGCCAAAGCTCGAGGCTCGCGCCGCGCTGGGAGTCCCACGCGCGCACGCCCAGCAAGGTTGCCCCGATGACAACGAGCAGCAGAAGAGTGCGCTTGAGGTATTTGATCAGTCTGGCTTGCATGACCTTAAGACGCGAGATCGAAGGGGGAAACCCCATGCAGGGAGGAAAGCCACGCATGGGGATCGCGGTTTGCAGAACCGGGCCCGAGCGGGCCCGGTTCGATCGGCGAGGGCCGCCGGGTCAGTGGTTCGCACCGCCGCCTGTATCCTCAAGCTGCCGCATCACGGCATCGAGATTGAAGGAGGCCGGCTTCTGGCGCGGTGGGAAGAGTTTGAAGTTCTTGATCTGCTGCGACACGACATCCTGCATCATGTACACAATATAGGCGTGGGAGATGATCCAGTCCCAGTAGGTGTTCGAGTTTTCGTCGGCCCGCTCGAATGGGTCGCGCCGCAGGTGGAATATCTTCGGTGCCCGAAGGCGGATGAACGGCTCGAACCAGCACTGCAGGGTGCGCGCCCGCTGTTCCATCAGCACCACCTTCCAGTCGCCCATCCTGATCGCCAGGATGTCGCCGTCGTCGCCGATATAGAAGAAGGACTCGCGGGGGCTCTCCTTCGTTTCACCCTTGAGGTACGGCAGCATATCGTAGCCGTCGATCATGACCTTGTAGGTCCGATCGCCGATCTTGTGGCCATTCAGCAGCTTGTCCTTGATGTCCGGCTCGCCGGCCGCCGCAAGGAATGTTGCCAGCCAGTCCTGGTGACTGACGATGCCGTTCACGACGGAACCCGCCTTGAACTTGCCCGGCCAGCGGACGAACGCCGGCACGCGCCAGCCGCCTTCCCAGTTGGTGTTCTTTTCCGATCGGAACGGCGTGATGCCGGCGTCCGGCCAGCTGTTGAAGTGAACGCCGTTATCGGTTGAGTACAGCACGATCGTGTCCTCGGCGATGCCCAACTCATCGAGCTTGTCGAGCATCATGCCGATGTTCTCGTCGTGCGCGACCATGGCGTCGTTGTAGTCGCCCTGCCCGCTCTTGCCCTTGTGCTTGGGGGCGAGGTGGGTGCGGAAATGCATTGCTGTCGTGTTGTACCAGACGAAGAACGGCTTTTCCGCCTTATGCGCGTCGTCGATAAAGCGCAACGCGCGCTCCGTTACTTCATCGTCGATCGTCTCCATTCGCTTCTTCGTGAGCGGACCGGTGTCTACGACTGTCTGCCCGCCCTTACCATCCGCCAGGCAGTGCAGAACGCCGCGGGGTCCGAAGCGCTTCTTGAATTCCGGATCCTTCGGATAGTCCGGGTCCTCGGGCTCTTCCTCTGCATTAAGGTGATAGAGGTTGCCGAAAAACTCGTCGAAGCCA